>JAKAAU010000006.1 GCA_021802165.1 Thermoplasmata archaeon | reverse complement strand
AAGGCATATTATACATATTATTTCTTTCTTCTATTTCTATCATTAAATATATATTTACTCTTTATATTAAGCATTTACTATATATATTTAAGGAAAATATATATAAAAAGGATAGTATCCTTATAACATTATTATTGAATGTATAATTCATAAGTATAGCATAAATAATTTATACCTATGAAACATGTATTATGCAATGTGCGATGCTTTAATTTATATTATAATCAATGAAATCAGATACAAATTAAGAATAGTACCGGGTGGTACTAATGAACATTGATTATATTGTTGCATCTACAGTTATACTTGTAAGTCTCTTCATAGGGGCACTGGAATTCCATATTTTTGATTTCAAAGGGACTGTTGCTGCACTCATTGTGGGAATTATTATAGTTGTGCTTGGCTCACTGTACTGGCTTATACTCATGCTTATATTTGCCGTGACAGCTCAGTTGGCCACAAAATATAGAATAAAAGATAAAACTAGACAAAAATTACAGGAGGGAAAGAACGGGGAAAGGCATGCTTCTAATGTTATTTATGCGGCATTGATAGGAATGTTCATTGCAACAATTAATGCAACTAGAATAGGAGGATTTCCATATTTCCTTATATTTGCAGTTTCTTTTGCATCGGTAAATGCAGATACATTTGCATCAGAAATTGGTGTGTTTGATAAGAATGTATATATGATTACCAATTTAAAAAAGATAACACCGGGAGTTAACGGTGGTGTGTCTATACTTGGAGAAGCCATGGCATTGCTTGGGGCGCTCATAATAGCGATTTCCTATATTATTCTTGATTTTCACGGTTTTAAATTGATTCCGTTGATAGTAATTACTTTACTGGGATTCCTCGGCTGTCAGGTAGATAGTGTCTTAGGATCTTTATTTGAAAACCGTGGCAAAATGTCCAAGGGCCAGGTGAATGCATTTTCTACGCTGATTGCGGTCGCGGTTGCGTTCATTATATATATTTGAATCTATAATTACTTTATTTAAAAATATTAATGAATGAATTAGTGCCATGCCCATAAAGCTTGACTATATTATAAATTGTGACCGAAATGTCCGTGTTCCTGAGGAGTGACAAAAATGAGTTTGAAACGGTAAATATTGGAGCAAAATTTTCATATAATTCTGTTTAAATGCTCGTGCAACGTTTAATTTTACGTTCCCATGAAGAGTAGTTGAAAACCTGATAAAAGATTCACATGGAATGAAGCTTATATTAATAAAACGGACCAAAGCATAAAGATAACTGATTACAATGTCTCTGCAGCGTAGCATGGAATCAATACTGAGAAATTTCCAGCAGACATAGAACTGTCAATAGGTGGTGTGCGAACAGCAAAGAAAATAGATAAAGGTTTTATGGTTATATTTGAATGTATAAAATTTATTTTGAGCTGCCCCTTATTTTTTCCTCTGCTACTAGATTCACAGTCAGTCCAGCATTTTTCACCTTTTCCGGCTTTGTTTTCCTCAGGTAAAGTGAATAGCCTATAGCAAAAAGTGAATACAACGCTATAATAATGATTCCATCAGTTATAGGATAAACCGGTGGCACTACTGATTCATACAAGACAAATACGAAAATAACCGTCGCAATACTTGGAAATAGATAGTGTTCTATTGGATGGATAATTCTTCTAATCCCAGTATGTTTCTCCTTCAATCTGTAGAACATTGTCATGACACTGGTATTAAGCAATATGTGTGTGATTATAAGCCCGCCAAGTGCCAGCGTTGTAAGTAAATCAAATGAATCTGTAAGTGCTGTCACAACAACTGTAGAATCTGCATTTCCTCTTACAATATCAATCAGAGGAATTCCAGCTCCATAGGTGACAAGAAAAGTAACACCCACAGCCAGTATGGATGCCATGGTGGCTACGAATATTAAGGCATTGGAAGGCGTCTGATATTTTTTATGGATCTTTGAAAAGAATTTTGGTAGTATATAATCACGGCCCATAGCATAATAAACTCTTCCTCCATTGGATTGCATGGCTACAGAGTCTGAAAATGCAGAGTTGAAAGCTACCAGAGAGAACATTATACCCCCAACTGCACCGGTATATATGGTGGCAGTGATAACCCCTGGAATTGCACTGCTTGTAAAGGATTGCATAAGTGGTATCCCCCATCCTACTATCTGTGCATATGATACTTCAGTCAAGGTTATTCCGGTAATCAGAAGACCAAAAACAAGAGATCTGGTAATAGCCTTAGGATGCGTTGCCTCTTCACCTAATGGCGCTGACCCACCATAGCCAATAAAACTTGTAAGCCCGAATACCATTCCCAGGCCGACACCAGCAATTGGCCCGCCCTCAGCTGAAAACCATGATCTATACTGTGGAAAACTATAAGGATTGAATACATTTACAGTATTGTCCGGTGCTTTTATTATAATTATTGTGGATAAAACAATTAAAAATATAATTTCAAAAAATGCTGCTACTCTAATATATTTCATCTGCGGCCTAATTCCAATTATTGCAACCGCAATCGGAACTACGATAAATACGAGAATGAATGGAATCCATATCCATGCCGGCATTCCAACATGTATAAAGTACTGCACAACCCCGGGAAGAACAACACCCGCAACGAAGACGGGGATTGCAGCTGTGCTTACTATCTGATAAAATGGGTACATTAATCCCGAAAAGATCGCCGGAGTAGGACCGAAAGCTGTGGCAACATATCCGTAATAACCTCCAGCACTAGCATGCCTCTTCGACAGATGGTAAAGAGTATTGACTTCAAGAAACATTGTTAATGTTGCTATTATAAATGATAGTGGAGTTAAAAAGAATGCAAATGCTGCAGATGCAACAACAAATGCCACTGAATCGCAGGCAGGTGCCATGGCAGAAATTTCCTCTGCAATTGCTCCGAATGTACCCACCTGACCTCTCTTTAAAGTTTCAGGAATATCTTTAGATTTATTATTATCCATAGGCAATTAGTATTGTACTAAGGTATATAAATGTTTTTGGCGGATTAATATATGGAATTATTCATTAACAGGAATCCGATTATAAATATTAGATTCATGAAATAACAATAATTAAATAATATCTTTATCTCCTTAATTGTGTTCGATAATTGGAATTCCTTATGCGCTGTGGCACTTGCATATGGGAAAATTGATGTGCCAAAATCTGTGGGAAATCCCATGGAATCAGGAATTTTCTTCCGATCTGTCGGTAAGATAAGAGGGCAGATCAGTGACTATCGGGCAAGTGTTCAGGATGCAACCTTCGGCATACATGTGGTGGAATTTCTGGACAGATATGAGATACATATCGATAGATTTGATCCTTACAAAAAACTACTGGAGCATCTGATTGTGGATAGCCCGGATACGCTCATGAAAATTCCAATTTTATTAAAATTTATTAAAAAATAAGGGGGTTGTTAATCGCCTGTTCCTTTTCTGATTATTTCCATGGCCCTCTGGATCTCCTCAACGGATGCCTCATTTTCCAGAGTACTGATATCCCCGGTTACCTGATTCAAGTACACTGCCTTGATTACACGCCTCATAATTTTTCCCGACCTTGTTTTCGGCAGGGATTCAACTATGTGTATTTCCTCAGGAACCATGATTGGCCCAAGTTCAGTCCTCATACGTTTTTTCAATGAATCTATTAATTCACTGCTCTTTTCATAACCTTCCTTGAGGGTTACAAAAGCTATGATGGTATCGCCCTTTATGGTATCGGGCTTGCCAAACACTGCTGCCTCAGCTATTTCCCTCATAGATACCAGGCCATCCTCGATTTCTATTGTACCTATTCTGTGGCCAGAGACCTTCAATACCTCATCGCTTCTGCCCAGGAGCCAGTAATAATCGTCCTCGTCCTTTATAGCATAATCACCCATTAGGTATTTTCCGGGGAATTTGGAGAAATAAACTTCTTGGTATCTTTTGTCGTCGTTGTTTACCGTGAGCATTAGCCCGGGCCATGGCCTGTCTATTACAATATACCCCTTTTCTCCACTCTTTGCAGGTTTCCCATCCTCTCTCAGTATCTCCGGGAAAATGCCCGGCATGGGGAATGTGGCTGACCCTGGCTTTAAATCCGGCATTCCCAGTTTCATGGATGGTGCTATTGTGAATCCTCCTGTCTCGGTTTGCCAGTATGTGTCTATGATCGGGCATCTGCTCTTTCCTATTTCCTCGTAGAACCAGTGCCATGCAGCAGGGTTTATGGGCTCTCCCACGGTGCCGAGCACCTTTAGTGATGAAAGGTCATGCATCAATGGATATTTATCACCATATTTCATTAAAAGCCTGATTGCCGTGGGGGATGTATATAGCATATTCACACCGTAACGTTCAACAATATCCCACATCCTATCTGGCTTCGGGAAATCTATTGCCCCCTCATACATTATGGATGTTACACCTAAAAGCAGCGGTGCAAATACTATATAGCTATGTCCGGTTATCCAGCCTATATCTGCTGCACACCACCATCTATCCTCCTCCCCGGGATTGAATGCCCACTTCATGGTATTTGCTATCCATACAGGGTATCCACCATTGCCATGTACTATTCCCTTGGGTCTTCCTGTAGTTCCGGATGTGTATAATATGAAGAGCGGGTCATTTGAATCAAGTTCAGCCGGCTTGACGTATGAATCCTCTATTATATCATCATAATAGTAGTCACGCCCGGATTCCATTTTAATACTCTCCTTTGTATTTTTTACAACTATAACATTATCGACGCCCCTGCTGAGGTCTATTGCCGCATCAACTATTTTCTTCAGGTGTACCATTTTTCCTTTCCTGAAGCCGCCGTCCGCAGTAATGATGGTTCTAGATCCTGAATCATCTATCCTCTGTGCCAGTGCTTCCTCACCGAATCCGGAGAATACAACGTTGAATACCGCCCCGATTCTGGTACATGCGAGCATAGCTATAGGTGCTTCCAGAATCATTGGAAGATATATGGTTACTCCCTCACCCTTCTTTACACCAAGATTGAGAAGTGCCTTCGCCAGAGCATTTACCCGTCTGTAAAGCCCGAAATATGTGATCACTTTCTCTTCTCCGGTTTCCGGTATCCAGATAAAGGCAACCTTGTTCCTCTTCTCATTGTTGATATACCTATCCAGGCAGTTATATGACATATTTGTTTTGCCATTCACAAACCATTTGTAAAAAGGTTTTCCGGATTCGTCCAGAACCTGACCGAATGGTGCAAACCAGTCTATTAATTTTGCTTTTTCTTTCCAGAAACTTTCAGACTCTTTGAATGATTTTTCATATTCCTCAAAATATTTTGTCATATGTATTCTGTATTTCTCATCTACAGGAAGCGTGTCTTTCATAATAATTGAGAACAAGATATTATTTAAATTTTTATTCGCTGGAATTAATTGAAAATCACAATGATTGAAAATTCCACAGTATATAAGAAATTAAAAATTGATTTTTATAGCACAAGATACATATAACCTTCCTGTTTTCTTTTTATAATTTCTTTCAAACTTGCAGGTACATAAACTACGCCAGGCGCAAGTTCATCTTTTTCTATGTTTCTGCCAATCATTGAAGTACCGCAGGCAACAACCTGCACCTTTTTATTTTCAAGCATGGGTTTAATTCTGTTTCTTTCCACAACTGCAGCTATTCCACCATTAAGATACACAACTTCTACGAGCTCAGTTTCCTCCATTTCTGAAAGATGCTCTGCCGCAGTAATTGACATCGCTATTTTTTCCTCTGAGTCTACTGTAAGTATTATTTTCATAATATATATAGACTGATTCTTTATTTAAATGTTGTTAAATCGAAATGTTCGGTTCATTTTCTAATGATTAAATCACTGAATAATAGTATTTCATATTTGAAGCTCGTTAAACTATGAAATGGATAATGTAGATGCAAAAATTTCATTGCTTTTATGACGGATATTATTTTTAATTACAATAAAAATTTATGGTACTTCCATGGAAAACAATAACATAAAATTATTTTAGTTTTTTAACAAGCTCGGGCACTACAGTAAACAGATCCCCGACAATACCATAATCGCACTCTTCAAATATGGGTGCGCTCTTATCCTTGTTTATTGCTATTATTGTTTTAGACCCACGTATTCCTGCTATATGCTGTATTTGCCCTGATATTCCCAATGCTATGTAAAAATCTGGCCTTACTTTTTTGCCGGAAAGCCCCACCTGTTTATCCTCACTGAGCCATTTATAGTCCAGGCAAACCGGTCTTGAACCTGCTATTTCAGCGTGGAGTTCATCAACCAATGGCTGTATCTTTTTGATATTTTCCTCGCTACCAAGGCCTCTTCCTATGGAAACAATAACTTTGGCATTTCTTATATCTGTTCCAGCTGTGTTCTTGCCTTTCACATTGATTATTTTATAATTGCTTTTATCGAGGTTTATATTTTCAATCTCTGATCTCTTGTCTGTTTTTTCAGCCTCGCATATGCTAGCCGATACAGTAAACATTTGAAAATCGCTTTCCTCCTCTACAACTGTTTTACCACCGTGGAAGAATCTCTTTGTTACTGTTTTACCACCATGCTCAAATGAGAATATTTCCGGCATGCATTTCATTTTCAGTTTGTATGATAGTATGCCTGCCAGCTCCCTGCCGGTATTTGTGGAAGAAATGAATACAAAATCATATTTGTTTTTTGTTATGTGATCTGCAAGGAATTTGCTGAGGTTATCAACAAATCCGTCCTTGTAGAAATATACTTTCTGAGCCCCGTATTCAGGCAATTCCTTATCTTCAGTCGATATAACATCTATATCCATCTTTCCACGGAGATATGTTATGATTTCTCTGGCGTTTTTAGGTTCGTCTGAAAATACCAATGCTTTCATTTGACCACCTTTAAGATTTTTGCAACCTCATCTATTCCCTTTCCATCCTCATATATAATCTTCTTTCTCTGACTTTCCGGTGCCTTATCCGATAGTATTCTGGAATCATCCCTGTAATCGGGTTTTCCCTCAACTATGTTAATAGGTTTCTTTCCTGCTGCCATTATCTGCATTACCTTGGGAAGCCTTGCCTCATTTATTTCCTGAGCTACAGAAACTATTGCCGGTAGTTTAGTTTCTACGGTGATATCTTCATTTTCTGATTCCACTGTAACGTTTGCTATTTTATCCTTTATTTCGATGTTAATGGCATTGGTTACAACATCCAATCCCAATTCAGATGACAGTATACCAGCCAGGAGTCCTGAGTAGGAATCTGAGGACTGGTCACCCAGTATAATAATATCGAATTTAGATTTTTTCAGCTCTTCTGCCAGAACAGAAGCAGTAACAGTGGGATCGGATTTCTGATATCCTTTTATGACTGTACCATCATCAACACCCATGGCATATGCCTCTTTCATGGTAGATGTTGACCGTTCCGTTCCGAATATAAAAGCTGTCACCTTACCTGTGTATTTTTCCTTTAACTGCACAGCGGCTTCAACTGCGTTTTTACTCAAAATATCCATTTTTAACGGTAGATCATCCAGTATCGGCTCATTGTTGTCATTTAACTTTATCTGATCCATATCTACTGTCTGTTTAACTAGGACTGCTATATCCATAGCAGTTTATATTAAAACCATATTTAATATTTTCAATAAAGGAAATAACACTCCTACAATATGAAAAATTCTTTTCTGGTAATTAGTAAGGGACTTATTTTTCTAATGTTTCTATGAATTCCCCTGACCTTCTTTCGATTATTTTAGTTATTTCATCTATATCCTCTTCCGTCAGCATAAAATTTTTGTTTATTGTTTTGTTTTTGTCAATTACTCCCATGGTAAAACTTCCGAAGATATAACCCTTTAAAAAGGCAACAAATTCATTCTCATCTTTGAAATTCCATAGTTTGTATGCTTCCTTGCTAGTATCCTTCAATTCATCAATAAAATTTTCAAGGTCTCCCCTTTCCTGGGATTTAAGCGTCATATATATTATAATATAATATAGAATAAATATTTTATGTGTTTTCAATAGAAAATTAAAGGTCACATTTTCCAGTCGGACATGCAGGGTCAAACGTGGCACCTAATTTTAGGAGTTTATCGGGCATTTTCATGGTAAGGTCAATTTTTTTTTCCTCATCACTCTTCTTCTGACCTGTACCTGCATAGAGTACCTGCTGGCTCTTGCTTCTGTCCCTGTATACTGTTATTCCCTTACAGTGAAGCTCCTTTGCAAGGCGGTATGATTTTGCTATATCATCTGGTGTTGCCTCGAATGGCAGGTTTATGGTTTTTGAAACGCCTGAATCACAGTATTTCTGGAATGTTGCCTGCATGAGTACGTGCCAGTCCGGATCGATTTCCTGGGCTGTTACGAAGAGTTTTTTTATGTCGTCAGGCAGATCAAGATTTCCCAGCTTTCCGGTTTCTGCTATCTTTTCCATGATCACCTGCGAGAACAGGTTTCTGGATTTCAGTGCATCTTCCAGCAGGGGGTTTACCTCAAGGAGTTCCTGTCCATTCAGCACATGCCTCACAAATGCCAGTGCAAACAGTGGCTCTATTGAGGAAGAGCATCCAGCAATTATGGATATGGTTCCCGTCGGGGCTATTGTTGTTGTTGTGGAATTCCTCATCTTTATTCCTTTTTCTTCATATTCTGATCCATACCAGCCCGGGAACACTCCTCTTTCCCCTGCAAGTTTCTGGGATTCAAGGTGTGATTCATCATTAAGTGTTTTCATCACCTTTTCTCCGAATTCCAGGGCCTCGTTACTGTTATACGGTATGCCCAGCATTATGAGTGCATCTGCGAATCCCATTATACCGAGCCCTATTTTTCTTGTTCTTCTTGTCATGTTCTTTATGGACTCAACCGGGAATTTATTTGCATCAACAACGTTTTCCAGGAATCTGGTTGCAACATCTATTGTATCCCTGTATCTGTCATAGTTGAATTTCCCATTCTCGACAAACTTTGCCAGATTTATTGAACCAAGATTACATGATTCGTAAGGCAAAAGCGGCTGCTCTCCACACGGGTTAGTTGATGCGATATATCCTATATTCTTTACTGGATTCTTCTTATTGATTTCGTCAAGAAATATCATTCCTGGATCACCAGTTGTCCATGCATGATTGACGATAGAGTTCCACAGGGTTGATGCCTTTATTCTGTTCATTACCTTTCCATCCCTCGGATTTATCAGGTCAATGTTATCATCATTATCCAGTTTCTCGAAAAATTCATCATCTACACCAACTGATATGTTGAAGTTGCTCAGTATCTTGTTCTCGGAATCCTTGCTAGTTATAAAATCCATTATATTAGGATGGTTATAGTTGAGAATTCCCATATTGGCTCCCCTTCTCTTTCCACCCTGCTTTATTACATCGGTTGTAACATCGAATATTCTCATGAATGATACTGGTCCTGATGCAACGCCCTTGGTAGATGCTACTATATCATCGCTTGCACGGAGCCTGGTAAACGAGAACCCAGTTCCTCCACCGGACTTGTGTATTTCCGCAGTTGCCTTGAGTGTGTCAAATATAGAATCTATGCTGTCATCCACGGGAAGTACAAAGCATGCACTGAGCTGCCCCAGTGGACCGCCAGCATTCATCAGGGTAGGCGAATTAGGCACATATTCAAGATTTGTCATCATGGTTTCAAATCTATCAATCCAGTAGTTTACCATTGTTTTTTTGGTCTGAATAAAATCCAGGAATTCCTCATATGTGCCATCCAGGCTCTTCTCCTGCTTGAGTTCGCTGAACGCCCTTCTGAGCTCCTCATCCTGGGTTTTTGTTATGCCGGTATAAACTGTTCCCTTTTCCGGAACCTTCCCAGTTTTTCTATATGTTATATAATCATAAAGTCCCTGTATAATGCCCAGATGCACTGCTACTCTATGGAACATCTGTTTAGGGGTTTCTATTATTTTTCCCTCTGAATCCTTGAAGAGGTATCTTGCTTCAAGCACCTTGACTGCATTTACACTCAGTTTCAAATCATCCTTTACACCGAGAAATTCTTTCTCCTGCCTGACAGTATTTCTCTTTTCCCTGTAAAGTATGTATGCTTTTGCAACAGATATGTATGAAACTCCGTTGATTTTATGTGTCATGAGCACATTTTCGACAGTATCCTGTATAACCTCAACGGTGGGTTCCTTGCCCGTTTTTTCAAGGTCTTTTGTAACGTAATCGGCCAGCTTGTTAGCCTCTCCCATGGAGCCAGTTTTCACAGAAAGCATTGCCTTGAATATTGCCATTGCTATCTTTTTCTTATCGAACGGAACGCTGGAGCCGTCTCTTTTTATAACCTTATCTAAAACATTTATCATTTCGCATCACGAGTGTATACTAAAAATACATAAAAGAATTTAATACTTTTTCATACCTGATATTTTACCGTGATAAAAGAATACTTAATCGGGTTAGAATAAATATATTTGATCTAAATAGGTAAAAATTTAAAATATATAATTGATAAAAAAATATATAATTTTCAGTGATATAGTCAGGAAAATAAGAAAGTTTTTGAAATGATAGATAATACTGTAAAATGGACTTAGATGAATACATATCAAAATTGAAGAGCGAGTCAGCAACACCAGGTAGTGGTTCTGCGTCTGCTATTTCTTCAATGTTTTCGGCTTCCCTGAACTCAATGGCCTCTCTTCTTTCTATGGGTAAAAAGAAACTGGAAGCATACAATCAGAATTTTGAAGATATTTCAGGAAATGCTGTTGAAATAATAAAAAAGCTCAGGAAACTTAGCGGTGATGACGAGAGTTCATTTCAGGAAATAATGGACACACTTCATATGGATAGAGAAAATCCTGAAAGGAAAGATATGCTTAATAAGGCTATAAAGAAAAGTGCGTATATATCATGGAGAATAGCCGGAATATCCATGGATAATCTAAATAATTCCCTATTCCTATGCAGGTATGGGAATAAGAATCTTATCACTGACAGTATTGCTGCAGGGTACATGTCATATACAGCAATACATACATCTATCAATAATATCAGAGTAAATTTGAAAATACTGAAAGATATTGAGTATACGTACGGAGAATTGATAAAAATTAAACTCTTTATGGAAGCTGTGGAAGAAACTATGACAGCGATTAAAGAAATGGAAGATGCATTATAAGAAGAACACAAATCTTTACTATTAATATTCTATATATGATTTATGTTAAAAGATATTAAAAATATCCTTGAAGACCTCGGAATTAGCGATTATGAATTATATGGTAAATACGCTGCCAAGCTCGGAATTTCAAATACTGTTCCAGGGAGGAATCGGGGAAAAATTATATTGATGACCGCAATGACTCCGACACCTGCAGGGGAAGGTAAAACCACCACTGCTATAGGTCTTGCACAGGCAATGAAACAAATTGGAAAAAATGTGGGCATAGCAATAAGAGAGCCTTCGCTTGGACCGTGCTTCGGCGTAAAGGGTGGTGCAACTGGCGGAGGAAAATCCACTGTGGAGCCTTCGGATAAAATAAATCTAATTTTTACAGGAGACTTCCCCGCAATATCTGCTGCACATAATCTGCTCTCTGCCATGATTAATAACCATATATATTATGGAAATGAATCTGGAATCGATCCAAAGAAAATTGCATTTCCAAGGACAGTTGATATGGATGACCGTTCACTCAGATCCATTATTGTCGGAAACGGCTCTAGGGCCAATGGTATTCTGGCAAATGATTCCTTTGTGATCACTGCAGCCTCAGAAATAATGGCAATATTGGCATTATCCAAGGATTATGAAGATTTGAAGGAAAGACTCGGGAATATAATTATCGGGTACACCATAAAAAATAAACCTGTTTTTGCAAAGGATATAAAAGCAAATGGAGCCATGGCGGCACTGCTTGCCGATGCACTAAAACCCAATATGGTGCAGAGCGTGGAAAACGTTCCAGCAATTATACATACCGGGCCTTTCGGCAACATAGCACATGGAACATCCAGCATACTGGGAGATTATGCTGCAATGAATTTATTCGATTACACAGTAACAGAGGCTGGCTTCGGATCCGATCTGGGCTTCGAGAAGTTCATGGACATATTTACCAGAGAGGCAAACATAGGTGTGGATGCTGTTGTAATAGTTGCCACCATAAGGGCTATGAAACACCACGGAGGGGCAAGTAATATAGATAAAGAAGATATCCCCGCACTGGAAAGTGGATCTGAAAACCTGTTGAGGCATATTGAAAATGTAAGGAACTTCGGAATAGAACCTGTTATAGCCCTTAACATGCATTCACTGGATACAGATAGGGAAATCAAGACAATTTCTGAAATACTTGAAAAGAAACATATAAAATATGCCATTTCCCGGGTGTATTCTGATGGTGGTACAGGGGGAAAAGAACTGGCGAATGCCGTGCTTGATTCCATAAACTACAATAAAATCAAGTATGTATACTCGCTGGATGATTCCATCAAAACAAAGATAGAGAAAATAGCCACAAAGGTATACGGTGCGGATGGGGTGGATTTTTCTAAAGACGCACTGATGGATATAAAACATGCTGAAGATAACGGCTTCGGCGGATTTTATATATGCATGGCAAAAACCCAATCATCGATTTCGGATAATCCAGGTCTACTCAACTCTCCGAAAAATTTCAGGGTAAAAGTTAATTCAATTATGGTAAATGGTGGTTCACATTTCATCATTCCAATACTGGGGAACATCATGACAATGCCAGGATTACCGAAGCACCCTGCAGCAGAGCATATAGATATAGACAGCGCTGGAAACGTAACCGGGCTTTCATGAAGTTTCAAAGATTGTTTAATGAGATTTATTTACATATGCATGATTGTGATCTGTTAACTATATCATTCCAGGGTTTTGAGGCTTGTAGCGAACATAACAATTAGCGAAACTACAATAATACGGGATGATATGACCTATTATAATACTGAAATTCATGATAAAGTTTCACTGGGAATGTTCGCCATTAAAATTATAATGCTCATTAATCTGATTTTCTTTTTGGTCCAATTGATCCAACAGAATGACCGCAATAGTTTCCCATTGAAAACTATTATGAATAAATCATGTGTTCATATGAGGTTAAATAAAATTTATATGCGTGCCTGAATTTTTCTTAAAAGTAGCATACAGGAATAAATTATATACAGGAAAATATCAAAAATTATTAATTACACAGATTAGGCAGGAACAAAGTAAACATCATTAACCGTGAAGGTCTGGAATTTTTTAAACTGTGCTACTATGTCCATGCCGATTTCAGGTTTTTCTCCACTGTTTATAAAAAGCCGGGACATGAAAAGAGAATCCACACCGGGGAATTCCACCAGTACTAGTGTGTACGGAACATCTCCCCTGAAAGTTTCCCCGGAATAATAGCATGTTGTGAATGAATGAACTTTACCATGCAGTGGAAGTTCAATGTCATCGGTTTCTGATCCGCAGTACATACAGTATTTCCTGTATGTACCGTATTTGAAGCCACAGGATTTACATTTTGAACCGAGGAGTCTACCCCTACCAAGTGCCATGAAGAATGGAGAGTCTTCTGCATAGCTGTGCCTATATTCAATGTTATAATTCCACTCAACCACAACAGGATCTATCTTAAGCAATCTTCCGTATCCCATTTTAAACCGCCTCCATGATAGTTACTGCCTCATAAGCTCCTGTTCCCGCATGGCTATGTATTAGCCCCCTCTGTGGATTTTTTACCTGAAGTCTGTTACTGCCGAGATGTTTATGTACCGTTTCCTGGAGTTGCCAGAATGCATAGACAGCCTGCATTATTCCAGTGGCCCCGATTGCATGGCCAGAAGCTTGCAACCCCCCCTCCATGTTGACGGGTATATCACCATCCAGCATTGACCTACCATCCTCTACGAATTTTCCACCCTGACCATACGGGCAGAATCCCATATCCTCGTATGCCTGTATCTCCGCAGATGTATATGCATCATACAGTTCGGCAAAGTCTATTTCCTTTTCAGGGCTTGTTATGCCGGCTTTCCTGTATGCCATTCTTGCTGCAAGCCTGCCTGCACGGAATGAGTGGACTCCCGGATATTTCAGATCTCTGTACATACCATCATTCTCATTGGGTAAAAGAGGCACCTTTCCGAAAGGTCTGTCTGCCAGACGCATTGTGTCGCTGGATGAACCTATGGATTTTATCAGCACCGGCTTTCCTGAAACTGATTTAGCAACCTCTTCGGAGGCGAGTATCGCACATGCAGCACCATCGGACATTAGGCATATATCCAGCATTTTTATGGGACTTGAAACCACAGGGGATTTCAACACATCCTCAACTGTAATATCCATGGGAGCCTGTGCATATGGGTTATGCATTGCATTTCCATGATTTTTGACGGAAACCATTGCCATCTGCTTTTCGGTTGTCCCGAACTCATACATGTGCCTCGTTGCCATCAGAGCGTAATATGCAGTATAAAAACCCCCAAGTGGGTAATCGAAGCTGGCATCGCTTCCCAGTGCTATTATGTCGTTTCCACGCCATGTGCCCACATGCGACATATTTTCAAATCCATATGCCAGGCAGGTATCCATGGTACCTGATGCTATCTCCTCGTATGCTGTTTGAAAAGCAAGACCCCCGGTAGCACCACCACCCTCTATTCTCTTCGATGGCTTTCCTGCTAATCCGATGAAATCGTTTGACATTGCTCCTGCTATGAGCTGCCCCTGGAGATGGTCTGAAAAATATGCAGACACAGAACCATCTATATCCTCTGTTTTCATGCCCGAATCTTTCAGAGCATAATCGAGGGAATGCTTTACATTTAATCGAAAATCGTCATTGAAGTTTATTTTTTTAAACGGAGTCACGCCTCCTGCAATCATGTAAACCTTTCTCTGGTTATCTGCCACTGTTATCACCCCGGTATTTCTTGACCAGTGCCTCGCTAATTACCTTTTTCCTGATTTCATTGGTACCGGCACCAATTGTTAAAAGTATGGAATCCCTGAATATTCTCTCTATTTCGAAATCCTTTATGTAACCATAACCACCAAAAATCTGCAGTGCCTCCCTTGCTATATACTCAGAGGCTTCCGATGCATACAGAATCGCAGAGGCTGCATCAAGAGAATCCATTCTGTCATTCTGTACTCTTTCCAGTGCCTCCATGGCAAAAAGCCTGGAGGATTCAAATTTTGTATACATATATGCAAGCTTTTCCTGCACCAGTTCAAAATCACTAATGGGCCTGCCAAACTGCTTCCGTTCCGATGCATAGGAAACAGCAAGGTCCAGAGCCCGTCTGGCTATACCAATTGCATTGAATGATAAGATCGCCCGTTCAAGGTTGAGCCCGCTTAGCAGAACCTTCTTACCGCCATTTAAATCTCCCACAACTCTCTCAGGTCCAAGCCGGATATCGTTGAAGAAAATTGTTCCAGTCGGTGATCCACGCATGCCCGTTTTATTAAATTCCTGACCCCTGGAAAACCCTTCATCACCGGATTCTACAACAAATGGTGTAATATCTTTACCTGTACGTGCGTACACCAGGAATACATTTGCATATGGTGCATTTGTAATAAATGTCTTGCTTCCGTTCAGTATAAAACTTCCAGAATCCTGATCTGCGGTGGTTTTCATGGCTAGTGCATCTGAACCGGATGATGGTTCTGTCATTCCAAGGGAACCTATGCTGTCGCCAGAGCAGAGTCCGGGTACATATTTTTCCCGCAATGACTCTGAGCCGTTTCTGTAGAGATTGTCCAGACACAGATTGCTATGGGCTCCGTATGAAAGCCCCAGGGAACCGGACGCATAGCTTATTTCCTCCTCTATGATCGCCTGAGAGAGGTAGTCGGACCCAGAGCCACCATATTCCTCAGGGATTGTGACTCCGAGATATCCTTCCTTTCCCATTTTCCTGAACAGGTCGACTGGAAAGAAATTTTCCCGATCCATTTTCACTGCCACAGGCATAATTTCTTTTCTTGCAAACTCATTTGCACTCTGCTGAATCATCAAATATTCATCTTTCAACTGCACACCTGTTAAAATTATGTTTACAATATATATAAATATGCACTGCAGAGAAAAAATGAATGATATTATCCATTTCAAAGCATATATATGCATAAAGGCAATTCTAATTTATGTTGGATTACCAAAGGATTCAGGAAGCAGAAAATGAAATTAAAGGGAAACTCCACAGAACTCCATTGTTCCATTCAGCAACTTTCAGCAGGATGTTTTTATCAGACATTTATTTCAAGATGGAAAACTTCCAGAAAACAGGTTCCTTCAAATCCCGGGGTGCCATGATTAAATTTTCCCGGCTTACAGATGATCAGAAGAAGCGTGGGGTTATAACTGCAAGTGCGGGAAACCATGCCCAGGGGGTTGCATTCGCAGCAGCTTATTACGGGATAGATGCCAAAATAGTGATGCCCGAAACAACACCACCGACTAAAATAAATGCTGTTCAATCTTACGGT
>JAKAAU010000239.1 GCA_021802165.1 Thermoplasmata archaeon | reverse complement strand
CATGACCCTGCCCGTGGACATTGCCGCCGAGCTGGGCTACGACCTTTCCATCCGATACATCTATTCTGGCACTTTCACCCGGCCTTGATGCCGGTATAAGCACAAAGAATGCAAGGCCTGTTTTCTCCTCCCTGGAAACTTTCCTGTAATTTACTGCCTCAAGGGCTTTTTCCAGGAATGGCCTTGTGGGCTCAGTTATTGTTAATCCTGTTGGAGACGTAAATGGCTCTGTGGATGCATTTGCAAGCCTGACTTCCGATATGTCCATCTGCAGCCTGTCAGCAAGCAGATCCATCATCCTTTCCATGAAAAATGCAGCCTCCGGCCTTCCTGCTCCACGGTACGGTCCCATTGGGGCCTTATTGGTCAGAACCGAAAACGCCCTCATATACGCCTTTTCAATATTATATGGCCCTGTTATCTGGTAGGCTATGAACCTGGAGGCAAAACTACCGGTACCCGCATCATATGCTCCGGCATCCACATACACATCCCCCTTTATTCCGGTGATTTTTCCATCGTTCCTGGCATAAATTTTTATTTTTGCCCTTGCACCCCTGCCCGGGTATGCAGCCTGCAGGTGCTCTGTCCTTGTTTCAATCCACTTCACAGGTTTTCCATATTTCATGGAGGCGTAAGCTGCCATAACATATTCGGGATAGAAGGAACCCTTAACCCCGAAGGCACCACCAGTATCGGCCTGGATTACCCTTACCTGTTCGGGCTTCAATTTAAGGGCCTGTGCCAGACCCGCCTTGACTGATTGTACTGACTGCGTGGAAACATAAAATGTAAGCATGGAATCCCTGTATATGGCTATGCATCCCCTTGTTTCCATGGAATTTGCTATTATTCTTTCATTGAAGAATTCGTCCTCAAGTGTAAGATCAAAATCCACGTCGTTATCATCGAAATCTTCTCCCAGTTCTGCCTTTGCCAGTATATTGTCCTTTGTGCCTTCGTGAATCGGATCACTCTCCAGTCCACTTTCAATGCTGGAGACAGCATCCAGCGGCTCATACTCAACAGAGACACTATTCAATAAATCCTCAGCTTCATATCGGGTTTTCCCGAAGACGGCTGCAACTGCCTGCCCCTCATAGTTTACACGGTCTATTGCAAATACAGGCTCCAGATAAACAGAATTAGATGACCCGCCCAGTGATGCCATTTCACCCATGGATGATTTGTAGAACAGTTTGAGTTCAGAGGCGTTCAGACCACCCTTTACATTACTTATCTTTGCCCTGCCATAAGGGCTTCTTACAACGTCCATGTAAAGCATGTCATCGAATTTCAAATCATCAATATATTTTCCTTTTCCCTGTACATACCTGTCCCTGTAATCCATATAAGCAGATTGACAAAATGGTTAATTAATATTGCTGTGCCAACATGGCAACAAAGATATTATAAATGTTGAAAAATAGCATATAATATACTTCCATGTCATGAAATAAACCTTAAATTATAGAAATATAATTAGAATGGCATAACTGAGCGGGGAAGTGTGCAATAATGCTGTATTTATCCTTCAAATGCTTTCCAAAATATTGAGTATGCGTATTTATAGTAACGAAATTGATTTAACTATAATCTTATATTTATTGAAATTATAAACTTCCATGGCAAACTGTGTTGCATATAATATAAGGCATAGCCTCAGGTCTACAACCATGTGCGTTCCACTTGGGAAATTAAACGAAAGCCTTGAAGACCTTAATAATTACGTTGATAACATCAATAAATTTATAGATAAATACGGAAACAGTGAGGGGGTTGGAAAGGATGATGCAAACGCCGGGATAATTATAGTAAATACGGGTAAAAAAATAGTGGATATATCATTCTCGCAGAATCTTGGAATTGATAAACAGAAGGTAAATAAGATAGTTGAAGAATTAAAAAACAGAAAATATAGCGTGAAGGCCCAATTCCCATCGACACCATTCTAGTGCTTTACTGCCTTCAAAACATTTCCATGGCGCATAATAAAATCGTTGACCTCCGGTTTTATAACCATGGAGCAGTAAGGGTTTGAAGGATTGTTTGCAAAGTAGTTATGATGGTAATCCTCAGCCTCGTAGAAATGCTCAAATTTCTTTACTTCTGTTACAATGGGCTTTTTGTAGTCTTTCTGTTTTTCTGCAATGAAATCCTTTATAATTTTTTCTTCCTCAGGTGTATTATAGAATATAATGGAACGGTACTGTGTGCCTATGTCGTTCCCCTGCCTGTTCAGTGATGTGGGATCGTGTGCTGCCATAAATAAATCAAGAATTTCATTGAGGCTTATGACCTCCGGGTTGTATGAAACTTTCACAACCTCAGCATGGCCGGTTTTATCAGTGCATACCTGCCTGTATGTTGGGTTCTCGGTATGTCCCCCTGCATATCCGGGAACAACATCTGTGACACCGTTTATCAGCTTGAATATGGCTTCGCTGCACCAGAAGCAGCCTGTACCAAATACTATGAACTTTTCTTCCATATGGAAATATTGTCAACAGTTTAATAAAGATTATTGTGGCTCAGGATAATACCAAAGCATAAATAGCTTGAAAAATTCATTGAACATGGGTGCACTGGATGGAATAAAAGTACTTGATATGACGCAGGCTATGTCAGGGCCATTTGCAACAATGCTTCTTGGAGACCTCGGCGCTGAAATTATAAAGGTTGAGCCTCCGGAGGGGGACCAGACCAGGTCATGGGCCCCACCCTATATGGGAGGAATATCATCCTATTTCATGAGTACAAACAGGAATAAGGAAAGCATATCCATTGACCTGAAAAAACCTGAGGGAGGGGAAATTCTCAGAAGGCTGATCAAAACATCCGATGTCCTTGTAGAAAATTTCAGGCCCGGTGTAATGGAAAAACTGGGATTCTCCAGGCAGGATGTAATGGAGATCAATGGCAAATTGATTTACTGCAGTATTTCCGGATTTGGGCAGACCGGCCCAATGAAGGATCTTCCCGGATATGACCTTGTGATACTGGCCATGAGTGGGCTTCTTGGCATAACAGGAAATCCTGATTCTTCTCCTGTAAAATTTGGTGTGCCCATAGCAGATATAACCACCGCACT
>JAKAAU010000238.1 GCA_021802165.1 Thermoplasmata archaeon | reverse complement strand
TTATAAAATATAATATGGAACAATTCACTTGCAAAGATTATAAGACATATAAGTTAACTATAACTATATGCTTTGATTATAATACTTCAATAAAAGTGATACATATGGCAAAAATAGATATTGGTTCGATAAAATACATGGCATAATTTTATATGGTCCCGTGCATCAAATTAGGATTTAAACTTGCCCTTGAATTTCAAGATAATCAGAGCTGCAATAAAGGCAATAGCAACAGCCAGCATGAATAAATCCACTGCATACCCATCAGCATAAAATCCGGACACAATGGAACCCGTTGAATCTGGATTGAATGCAAGCAACAACGCAAACATTCCCAATAGGGGCATTGAGAATAATTTTTTATTAAGATTTTCTAATTTTACTGTCATGTATTTCTATAATTTTGTATTATACTTAAAAGTAATTGTAAAATATATTTATAATTTAAATATATCATTAATGAATGAATATCTAATCTATTTTATTATCATTTCCGGCATTCAGAGAAATTTTAGTTGATGCCAATGCTGTAATTCCTAGTCCTATGATAAAAACTGCCACACCCAATATTGCAGTATAAGCTGCGAATGGCAAAAGGGAATATATAGAAAGTATAGCAGTTCCGAATCCGCCTAGTAACAGCCCCATACCTGTAGCTAATAGTTTAACTCCACCTATTTTTATGTCTATCACCGTATAAGTATAAACTAATTATATTTAATATTTATTATAGAATTTAGTTAGTGAGGTACTGTTTTGATATATATTATCACATTAGAAACGGCAAATATGATTTTCTCGGGTGTTCCGGTTTAATTGAAATGAGACAGCGGTAGAATACTTAATTACCATAAGTTGATTTTTATTCTAGCCATCATACGTATAATGAAGGTTTGCGCCAATATTGGTAGATAAGATTACTATAGTGTTATTATTGAGATTTTTATTCCAATTTTTGCGATAATTTTTTGGCCCAGTTTATCTTCCTTTTATATTCCAATGAACATAGAAATATTTGCCAATAGAAAATAATTTCGGTTGAAAATACATAAAACACTGCCAAATTAATACTGCATCCTTTCCGGGGAATACAGAATAGAACATGATAAGAGACTTCAAAACTATATTGCATAAAGGGACTATTATATTCCGTATCTTTTTTCCAGGATATTATTTTCAAGTTTAATACAGGTGCCTAACCTAATCACCAGCCTTATAATTTGTGGAACTTATCATATGTGGTGAGACATGTTTGGAAGTGAATAGTTGAATATATTCATTAATAAGTATTTTATATGTATATGTAATAAATTACTATGATACCAGATATATTAACAGCGATGATTACTCTTCATCCGGCAGCTTATAATCCCAATACCGAGACTTTCTTTTTAGAGGTTATAATGGGAATGTGTGCTGCGATTACGATAGGTGCGACTATTTTCGTAAAAGAATTTATTTTAAGGAAATAAATTCAAGTTACCTTTATATTTTAATAACTCTTTTTAAATCTTTTTGATTATCTCTTGGAATATTATGATTTTATAAAAATTAGTTAATTTTAAAAATATTACAATTATTTACCGGCATGTATTGCTTTTCCCTGGTGGTGGGCTTTTTGCAATATTGGTGTATCAACTATAGAATGCCTGTACATTGTTTCAATTGTACTCAACCACATAAATGGAAGTGTTATTCCCCATAGGATAGCGGAAAAATACAACTGTTGCTTTATACCATAAAATGGGAAAAGATCATCAAGTGATATTATGGATATGTAGAAAAGTACAAGAGCAGTCATACTGAACATCATAGAGTTAAACTCTATATAAGCGGCCTTAAATTTAGCTATGTTAAAGTACACCAGATAGGTTAAAAGCCCTGAAATTACACCCATTATATTCATGAGAAAATAGTAATAATAATTTGTATATGCAAAATATGCTATCGGGGGTATAAACCAGATAAACATCAAAATAGAGGCAATAGCCGCAAGTATTGCCTTTATCTTAACGGTCTTGATAAATGGCTTCATCCCGATCTTTGTAATAGCATACATCAAAAATATACCTGATACAAACATCAGTATGTTAACTCCATAAAAGAATGTTAACGAAGTTAATTGAAGGTGATAGAATATTCCTATTACCTCCATGATTGGAATTAACATAACAAAAAATATTGCAAGGAGAGGGAAATAATTACTATTTCTAAGATCTTTAATGTGTGATATGAGTTTAACTCTTGCCCGCCGGTTGAAAAACACCGTAAGCATAAAGTTGCTGATTAATAGCAATAATATACTTTCTGACAGCAATGCCGTGGAAATGGCCGAGGCAACAACGGCAGCAATAGTCGGCAATATTGCCGTCAGTCCTTCACACTGGCAACTCAGTGCAGATACAGCACCACTTATTGCAGGTGTTACCATTGCACTTGCCCCTCTTCTTCCATTTGATTTTTTTCTCGAAATCCCGCCGTTAATATTTACTATACTGAATATAAGGAAGTAGTTCTCGGTTAACAGCGCTGCTAATATCAAATAGAGAATAATTGATTGGATTCCCATTGTAAAGTCAATATAATTTACCCTCATTATAATGCCATAATAGAATAGGAATGGCACCTGTGAATGTGAGAAATCGGCGTATATAGAATCAACAACTATTTTCGTTGGTTCAACCGGTACAGATATGACAAAGAACCTGGACACCAGCAACATTACAAATAGGATAAGCACAAATGTTGCACCACGGTAAAATAGTGGCTTATTTTCCTTATAATATAAATTGTCTATAATATCTGTGTAAAATGCTATTGTAAGCAATACCATTATCTCCATCAACGGGTAAACTATGTATGTGAATAAGAGTACAATAAATGAAAATAGCCCTATAAATAAGAAATATAGATATATCCTGTTAATCACCGAGTTTTTTCTGAAGAAAACCAGAAGAGGAAGTACAACATAAGGCAATAGAAAAGCAAGAAATTGGTATATTGATGGATATAATCTTGTATTATAAACTACAAATACCCCCGTAATCGCGGAGTATATAAACAGATAAAGTGTAAAAACCGAAATTATTAGACTTTCAACTATTT
>JAKAAU010000237.1 GCA_021802165.1 Thermoplasmata archaeon | reverse complement strand
AATAATGATACAAATAAGGAAACGATAAAGCCAGCGATAAAGAATGAAATTGCCATATAGTATGCAGCCTTTTTCGAAATTGTACCGGATGGAAGAGGCCTGTCAGGATGATTGGAACGATCCGTTTCAAGGTCACTTATATCATTTATGATATTCCCGCCGGCGGTGACCAGAAATACACTTATGGCACCCAGTGAAATTGGAAGTAAAAATCTGGCTATATGTACATTCACAGCTATAAAGCCGACTATATATATCGAGAAAAATCCCATAAAGCCGTTTACAGGCCGTGTGATTTTTAGCCATTTATTCATTTAAACCGTAATAATTGCATTAGTAATATATTTTTGTTAATACCTGTTTTAGGAGGTTACAAATATACAAAGATTTAAATATAAAATTTTGTTGTTATATTTATGGATATATCAGGTTATATATTATTATTAATTACATTTGTAGATGGATTGCTGTTTGGACTGGCAATTAAGAAAGGCATAGTTTCTGCAGTATTGCTGATTATAGCATTTGTACTTGCGAGTTATGCCGGGCTTTCGTTTATTCCGAAAATATCATTTAGCAAGGTATCTTCATATGTGGTAAAATTTATTTCAAATAATATAGACAAGGCACCTGGCCTTATCAGCCTTGGCCACGTTGGTGCTATAACCATCGTAACAGTTCTGTTCCTTATAGGGCTTGGAATAGGTATATGGAAGGGATAAATCCAAAATTTTTATTTAAAATATTTAAGGAATGCATTATAGATTTATTGCATACCAAGCGACTTATTTATAGTTTCTAAGAATTTCCGGGAAAGAATCCAGATAGAAGTAATTTGTGTTGAAATGACCGGCAGGGTACTCTCTGTATATATGTTCCATATTGCTTTTCTTAAGTTTATCATGTATAATGTTCATCCCTATATTTATTCTGAATTCATCATGATTGCCTGTTTGCAGTATAATCTTTTTTCCTTTTAACCTGTTTATTTCACCCGCAAGGCGGTTTACCGGGTCGAATTTAAGCCATCTTTCCCAGACCTCAGGGATAAGTTCTCCGGTTTCACTGGAAAAGGGGAGCTTAATGGATGTTTTATCCGGGGAATAAAATGCCGCCATTGCAATAACGTTGTAAGCTGTGATCTGGTTCTGTGTGTGGGCGTAACCTTTTCTGTATAAATCAATAAAACTATCAATGCCAGATTCCCTTATCTCCATATAGGCAGTAGAAAAATCGGGCATGTAACAGTAAGGGAAATAAGAATCCCCAGATATATCTATGAATCCTGCATACAGTTCAGGATGGTCCAGCGTGAGAGATATAGAACCGAAGCCCCCAGATGATTTTCCAAATAGGAATACATCCCTTCCACCATATTTTGATTTTATGTATTGCATAAGGTCTCTAGTAATGTATGTTTCATAGTTTCCAACCGCACTGGAATCAACAAACTGGTTTCCACCGAATCTAGTCATTGTATCGGGCAGAACTATTATGAAACTGAAATCATTCTGCAATTTTGTTAATACATCCATGAAATCTAGACTTGTATAATTTTTATTGAGAAAACTGTTCCCTGAACCGAAGAAACCTGGGAGGCCTATAAAAACCGGCGTCCTATCGTTAACCATATTTTCAACGGTTATTATATTTCTAACATATGGATCCCCGAGGGGATTATTTTTTAGGGCATCAATTGCCAGATTCTCCTCTTTTATTGTATACATGCTACTTTATACTTTCAGCGTATAAAGATTTCACCGGTACCATAAATGGAACATCAACAAAATATGTCATCATGAAACCACAATATTTATTAAGACGTATATTGATTATGCTATGAGGAGGTGCATCAATGGTCAGTTTCATAATGCATTACGATGAAGATGATGACGATGAAGAAGACGAAGATGACGACGAATAAGCATTGAAATAGAAATATATGTTTAGTTATCATTTTCAGATTTCTTTTTAAGTCGAATTTAATTCTTTTTGGCTTCGGTGTGACATCCTCCCTTCTCTAAAGATCAGTGCTTCCCGCTTAAGAGTTAAATAAACATTCATAATTTAGATTTATGAATATAGTTGTTATAGGGGGAGGGGCAGCCGGTATGTCAGCAGCATCAAAGGCAAGGCGTATGGATAAGGATGCAAAAATAACAGTGCTTGAAAAAACAGGTTATGTTTCATATGCAGAATGTGGCATGCCATATTATCTATCAGGGTACTTTGAAGATTTCAGGGACCTTCTCCATTATCCGGTAACAGAATTCACAGAGCACAGGGGCATAAATGTACTTACAGGGGTACCTGCAACTGCAATAGATACTGGCAAAAAATATGTTGAGGCCGGTGGCAAAATATATAATTATGATAAACTTGTGCTTGCAACAGGTGCATCTCCGAAAATACCTAAAGAATTCAGTGGAATAGGTATATCACTGAGGAATATGGAAAGCGCTATTGGCATAAAGGGTAAACTGCCCGGTGTAGAAAGCATAACAGTTATCGGAGCAGGGGTGCTTGGCACTGAATTATTCTCATTGCTTTCAAGGAAATACAAGGTTAAATTGATATCAAAGCATGAATACCTTCTTCCACATCTGGATCCTGATATGGGTGAAATTTTGAATAAAATTGTAATAGGGAGTAACAGCAATATTGAATACAATTCTGTACCAGAATCCATATCTGGATCTACCGGCAAATACAGTATTAAAACTACCCAGGGATCATTCACCACGGATTATATTATCTTTGCCACGGGAATAAAGCCATCAGTTGAACTGGCAGAAAAGGCAGGGATAGAACTGACAGATAATGGGCTGATAAAGGTGAACGACTTTTTACAGACATCAGAAGATGATGTATACGCAGGTGGGGACAATGTTGCAACCAGGAATCCTGTTACAGGAAGTTACGGATACTACCCCCTCGCTCAGGTTGCCAATAAAATGGGCAGGACGATAGGAATCAATTTATTCGGAAACAGTAGAATATTTCCAGGGGCCCTCGGTACGACTGTTATAAATGTATTTGGATACCAGGTGGGATATACAGGGATAAATAGCACCACAGCCGGCAGGGCAGGAATTAAGAGTGACAGTGTACTTATAAAGGCA
>JAKAAU010000236.1 GCA_021802165.1 Thermoplasmata archaeon | reverse complement strand
GATAAGAAAGAAATAGAATTTGAGTTTGAGAGAGCAACAAAGAACACATATAGATTCCAGGAAAAAGCGTCTGGGAATCCAGCAATTGGAACATTATATGTTCAGAAATCGGTATTCGGGGACAAGGAACCGAAGAAAGTGAAGGTTACAGTGGAGTGGGAGTGAAAGAGATTCCCAGGAAATGAATGAATTGAAAATACAACACCAAAAGTATATGTCGGAATGATTGATGATATGGGAAGGCACCAATTTTCTGGAAATGTGACGTGGCTGAGGGAATACATACAGAATGCAATCTAAGCCGTGTCATCTGCGATTAAAATTAAGATTCGTGGTGATGACCTGGAAATCGTAGACTACGAAAAAGGAATGAACGAAGAGTCCCTGATCACACAGGTTTTTAGCATCGGCAAGTTGTTTAAAGGAGACCGGGGAACTGGAGATTGGCATGTATGTCGACTCCTGAATATGTGATACACTGGCGGTTCGTACTAATATTGCTGGAAAAAGCACATTTATAGTGACTGTTGATATGAAATAATACAGCCAGATAATAGACAATATGCCCCCAGATAACTTTTGGCGAGATGATGGGATAAGCAGTGAAAGTAGAAGAGGGTGAGGAGAAAAAAAGATTTATACTTTCTGAACATACATTCTCACAAAAATTAAACTGAGTAAATTAAGCTTAGATAAGTGCAAAATTGGATAATAATTAAGTGCTATTCTGCTTGTTGTTTATTTTTTCAAACTGGTAAAATAGGAACAGAATTCAGATACGGGACATTCAGAACATGATGGGGTACTCTTGCATACTATTGCACCCATATCAAGAATTGCATATCCAAATTTAACAGGGTCAGCATCTCCGAGGACACATGAATAAATTTTATGTATTAATTCTGACCTTCTGAGTGAGTCATTTAATTTTATACCGGACATCCTTGCAAGAATTCTTACGGTATTTACATCAATTAAAGGATCATTTTTCTGAAATCCAAAAACACGTATAGCCGAAACTGTGTAATCACCAAATCCAGGAATTCTGTCAAGAATGTTACGATCCTCAGGTATATTTCCACCATAATTTTCGCAAATATATGAAGCGGCCTTTAAAATTAAATAAATTCTGCCATTTATCCCGAGAGATGAAATTATTCTGGAAATATATTTTATGTCTGCACGTCCAAGATCACACATATTACTGTATATCTCAGTTATTTTCATGTATACATCAGTTACATGTGAGGCTTTTGTTCTGCGCAACAGCATTTCAGATATAGCCACATTAAATGGATTAAAGGTATACCTCCATGGGAAGTCCCTGTAATTTTTAATCCCCCAGTCAATAATTGACTTCGAAATTTTACCATTTTTCAGAAATTTTATATTCTTTTCCTGTGATATGTCCATAAACAACATCAGCAATAATTTTTGAGAATACAGGACTTACAGAATCAACTACCATCTGATACCTTTTTCCCATCCCAATACCCGAATTAAACGGGTAGCCATTAAACCCCATTATTCTTAAAGCCTCAAGTACTGATATAACCCTCGGATTATTCGAATCTATGCCAAAATCCGGATGAAGTGTATATGTTTTCATTACATTTCCAAATGACGGTGCAGGTAAATCCCATGAAAGCTGGCGCCACCCGTATTTACCATGTAAATAGTACTTCCGGTAATTTTTAATTGTTTTCAGGTTCGGCCATTCATGGCCATGGATACTATTTTCCGTTTTATCCCTTAAATTCCATATTACATCACGCAGAATTAATCCATTTTTCTTCCTTTTATCGAGTTCAGCCAAAATTCGGTTCTCCTCATTAAATGTACCAGAAATAAAAAATCTCTTTCTCGCAACCGCAGCACCAAATTCAGAATAAGTATACATACCGGTGGATATGGAATAACCTGAATTTTTTATATTTTTTATGGATCGTTCTATGACAGGATCATTTCTGATCGCAGGAACGTTTTCCATTATAAAAAATTCCGGTTTTAAATCCGATACTGTGTTGAAAAATACATTAACAAGGCCGTAATCATTATGATTAATTCCTCTTTTATGGAGATTCACTGTTGACCATGGCCTGCATGGAGGACCACCTATAATTCCAGTGTATTCATCATCGGGAATATCCTCATTGTATAAATTAAGGACGCGTCCGGTTCCACCTGTAAGTTTTTTATACGTGTTCACGGCTTCCTCGCTTAAATCAATGCCTGTTACCTTAAAGCCCGCATTTTTAAATCCATATGAAAAACCACCCATACCTGAAAATAGATCAAGGACTTTCATAATATCTGGCATTTAAATTTCACCACTCCTGTACATTATCATTGCATTTATTTCATTTTCTGTAGTTTTAAAACTTGCCTGGCTAACATAAAATTTTTTTCCATTCCCTTCCAGCGATTCGATAATGCTATTAAGTGATTCCTGCAGGAAAGGATATTTGCCGTGAAGAAGGTTATTTCTTACTCTCTGTATGCCGGTGCATGCATTATAGCACCTTCTTGCAAGGTTAATGTCAAATTTATCATCTTTTGTGAGATCTCTTATGTAATTAAAAATTTGAATCATGTCGTGCAAACTTTTTGGCCTTTCAGTCCGGTATATATAAAAACCATTATAGCTTTCTATTAACCTCCACCAGGTTGAAATATAATACTCATTCCTGGCAGTTATATCAAGTTTTATTGATATTTCATGTGCAATATCCTTTTTTGTCCTGGAAAGGTTTGAGAGCTCATCAATCCAGATTTTCGATAGTTTATATGCCATGTTAAACCTCATACCGTTTATTTTTATCATATCACTGTTCTGCATAAGAAAATATGTTATTCCTGCCTTTATTGATGTGTAAAATCCTGACACATCAAGTGGTACCCAGCTTCCATGAATTTTCTGCAAAATGTCCTTATCTCCTGTATTTACCCTTAGCAGAGTAGATTTTATAACATAGATTTCTGTATTTTCAGGTATAACAAGGCAGTTATTATCAATATCATATAAAAAAAGTGCCCTTTCACCAGCTGCTATCCTGTATTGTTCTCTTGTGCCTTCATCAGGGATATTACCACCGTATTCTGATAAAATATTATTATTGTAACCCGTT
>JAKAAU010000235.1 GCA_021802165.1 Thermoplasmata archaeon | reverse complement strand
GTAGTGCCAAAATTGTCGGTATTATTACCGTTATTATAGCCCCTTCCTTGAATTGTGACAATGTTGGGTATTTTGATAGGAATACTGCATAAAGTGGGCCACCTATCATAGTTCCGACGTTAAATATAAAGAACAGGAATCCTGAAATTGATCCAACTATTCTATCTTCTACCGAATCCTGCCCTAGGGCTACTAGGAGGTCAACATAAACTCCCCATCCTGAACCGAAAATAAAAGTGGCAATGATTAAACCAAAATATGACGTAAACAGGAAAAACATTCCTGCAGAACCTATTGCAATCAGCAAGGATGTTATTATAACCATATATTTCCTTCCTATCCTGTCTGCAATAAATCCTATTGGGAATGCCATAATAAATCCTCCGGCACCAGCCATAGATGCTATTATTGCAGCATTTCCGGTGGATATTGATAATCCAGTTTCAAGATAATCAGAAAAATAACCCAAATATCCTGCAAATAATGCTATCCCGAAAAAGAAAATAGAAACTGATAAAAGAATTATATTTCTATTAAATACATTTTTCAGCTTTACCTTGGTAGTCTGTTTTTCCTTTTTAAAGGTAATTGGAATTATTAGAATTACAAGTATAAGTATTATAACAGCAAGAGCACCGGATATTTCAAAGGGTAGCCTGAATGCAGGAAGAAAAGGTGCTATAAGATACGGACTTGCAAACAGTCCAACGGAGAAGAATGTTGCCCATACAGAAACCGCCTTCCCACGGGTTTCATAAAATATATCCCCCAGCAAAGCGACACCTGCAGGTTGGAAGATACCAACACCTACTCCAACTCCCAGTCTGGCTATGAAAAGTTCTGGAGTCGTGGTTACGAAACCAGTCATTATAGTAAAAGCTGAAAATATTACAACTGAAAGTATTACTGTATTTTTTACAGAATACCTGTCAAACAGGTATCCCCCAACAAGGCTAAATATTGCTATTCCTATTGCGTATCCAGTTAATATGAGACCGATTGAAAGATATACCGGTCCAGTAAGTGATGGAACAATATATGATGAACCGAAAGAATATATCTCTCCATCGAATCCTTCTAAAAATGCTGGAAGTCCTGCAACAATAGCTATTAAAATGAATCTTTTAAGACTCTCACCAGCCGCCTGTCTGACTGTTTCTTTTTTTTGAAAACCTAATTTAAATATACTATCCATAAGCATGACAATATCTATCAATATATAAATATATTCTGAAAATATTCGAAATTGTGTTATGTAATTGCCTAAAATTAGACATTTTTAATTGACGTAAAACATAAGTGCAATTTAACTAATATATCTGTACATAAATCATTTATTATATTACTGTATGGGAATTACAATATTAACAAAAACCCTCCAATTATGTCAAGTACAGGGCCTATAACAAATCCTCCACCCATGAATAATATGATAAATCCTAGAATTATTATTATGATACCATTGACCAGTTTATCCTTTCTGTGTGTTCCCTTGGCCATGGAGTATATAATATAAGCCAGTATTATCCAGATTATAGGAAATATAGCCATAACTATGGAGCTTCCTATTACCACGAAGCCCGCTGGATTAAAAAACATGAGCTGTGCGGCACCTGCAAGCCCCGATATGAATAAAAGAAGCAATACCAAAATCCCTGAAATCATGGTAATAACAGATCCGAGTGTTGTTATGAGATACCTTATTCTTGCATTAGACGCCATCCTGCTATATAAGAATAGTTCTATAAAAATATTTGTTATTTCCAGAATATAAATTAACTTATATAAAAAGGAAATAAATCATCTCTGACGCATCATCTTCCACAGATCATCTGGGAGTTTTTCCATCATATTAAAAAAACTGGCCCCGTATAATGACTGCCCGCCATCTGCTGTAATAACATCTCCATTTATATAAGATGCCAGATCAGATATGAGGAATGCCCCTATGTTTGCCACTTCTTCCTTGGTACCAAGCCTTCTTTCCGGATTTCCATCTATAATTTCCTTTTCATACTCTTCTCCTGGTAAGAGTCTGGACCAGGCACCCTCTGTCCTGAACGCACCAGGTGCAATTGCAACAGTCCTTATTCCATAATGACCCCATTCTGCGGCAAGTGACCTTGTTAATGCAAGAACACCTGCCTTTGCTATGGCTGAGGGGACAACATAGCCAGATCCCGTCCACGCATAGGTTGCAACTATGCTGAGTATGGTGCCCTTTATGGAATTTTTAATCCAGCGCTTTCCCATTTCCAGTGAGGCATACGAACTGCCATTGAGAACTATCCCTATTACAGTATCAAATGCCTTGGGGCTTAGGTCCTCTGTTTTACTGATAAAATTCCCTGCGGCATTGTTTACAAGTACGTTTATACTTCCGGTTTTTTTCTCTATAGCATCAATGGCACTTTTTAATTCTTCAGGATTTCTCACATCGCATTTTTCCGCCTCAATATGATACCCCATTTTACTGAAGTGATTTTTTGCCCCTATCAGGTGTTCCTCATGTCTGCTCACTATGGATACCGTGGCTCCAAGTTTCAGAAAAGTTTCTGCCATCTGCTTTCCAAGTCCGGTGCCGCCACCGGTTATAAGAATATTTTTTCCATTTAACAGGTTATCGCTGAACATATATGTGTATACCCGTTTTACATATAAAACCCTACTTAAAGGCATATTATCTATTGTGAACTCTGGACATAAGGAGAGCGTAATGATGCATAAATAGGTATTAGATTTATAAAATTATCAATAGAATTAACTTAATCATTTATTTTTATAACTTTTTTCCTGGACTTTGAACCCCTGACAATTTCTATTCTCTGATAATCAACTTTGAAATATTTTGAAAGCTGATTAATAATATCCCTGTTTGCCCTGTTATTTTCAAAAGGTTCCATTGTATAAACATCAAACCATTCCGCTCCGGAATTTATTTTAGATTTCCCTCTGTGGACATGTATGTTGATATAGGACACCATTAATCTATATTTGTTGTACTGTCTTTAATTTTATCTCAATTATCATAAAAAATATTGTTCAAGGTATGTGGATCTGGCAACATCGTACTGCCGATTTTAATATATACAATTAAATATTATTATTTCAACATGGAACGTGAGATTATCATTTTCATTATGTTCAACGC
>JAKAAU010000234.1 GCA_021802165.1 Thermoplasmata archaeon | reverse complement strand
TTCGAAGTGTGGTATTCTGAAGAATGGATCGGTTGAATATCTATGGAATCCGCCTCCAACATGGTCATACATGCCCCCTATATACATCATGCGCAGTGAATGTTTCACCATTTCCAGGGCTTCCTCTTTTCCATGTGCTTTATAATAGTTCAGCAGGAAAATAATATTATGGAATGAAGGAAACTTCGGTGCGTTCCCGAATCCTCCGTATTCACTGTCATAATTTCTTTTAAGTGACTCATAGGTAGCTTCTATGGCTTTTTTATAATCCACAGGAGGATTGTTTTCTTCTTTCCTCTCCATGTTCCTTAACCTTGATATGGCTTCATCGCCATTTTTTTCCATTTCGCCCCTCTTATTCTTCCAGAGATAGTCAATATTTTCTGCTAATTCTATTATGCCTATCATGTTATTCCTGGAAACCCTCGGTATATAGGTAAATGCAAAAATTGGTTTTCTGTCAGGAGTGAGTATTACATTCAGTGGCCATCCGCCTGTCCCTGTCATTACCTGGCTAAATGTCATATAGAGGCTATCCACATCGGGCATTTCCTCCCGGTCGACCTTTATGCATACAAATGTACTGTTCATCCTTTTAGCGACTTCAGGGTCAGTGAAGCTCTCCTGCTCCATAACATGGCACCAGTGGCAGCTGGAATAACCTATACTGAGAAATACAGGCTTATCCTCTTTTTTAGCCAGGTTAAAGGCTTCATCAGACCATGGATTCCAGTCAACAGGATTATTTGAATGTTCCAGCAGGTATGGGCTATTTTCATTTGCAAGTTTATTCATAATCTGTCATGGCATTTTTATAAATCAATCTATCGATTTTAAAATTACAATATTTTATGAATATGTAGCTCCAGAAGATAAAAACTTATTCATTAATTTATGTTTCTATATGCGCCTACGGCTATTTAGGTTCTAATACTGAACATTATATGTAAGCCTGGCAAACATTAAAATCGGAGTTATGGGAATTCAATACCATGTATTGTTTCTCAGTTTGGAACTGATAGCCCGCCATATTTTAGTTTCCAGTAGTTTTAATTTGATAGCAAAAAGGATTTTTCAGGCCATCATTATACATATATGAACCGGATTATATATCAAAATTTCAATAGAATTATAAACCATTTAATAATATATTGGCTATGAAGTATGTTATACTTATAAGGCACGGGGAAAGCTATACAAATAGAAACGGGATACTTTCCAGTGAGCTTAATAGGTATAGATTAACAGAAGAAGGGATTGAACAGGCCAGATTTACTGGAGAGCAGCTTAATGGGCTAAAGTTTGATGGAATAATATCAAGCCCTATTTTGCGTGCGGTAGAAACAGCCAATATAATTAATCAATACCTGAATCTTGAAATTAAGACCGATAACAGGGCCATTGAATCAGATTTTGGGGAGTATAATGGCAAAAGGATAGTGGACATACCTGACAAATCCCGCGATGAACTTGGTATGGAATCCTTCGAATCCCAGACCAGCAGAATGATTGACCTTATAAATTCGTATACTGGAAACTACATAGTGGTAAGCCATTCTTTTCCTATAAGATGCGTACTGGCAAACTACCTGAAACTGGGTGAAATAGAAAGCTTTGGCCTGGACATAAGGCACGCGTCCATGTCTGTCATCAATGTAGAGAAAGAAAAAATTCTCGCTATAGGGTCTCTTCTTTTATCACCTGAAATCAGGAAGATCTTTAAATGATCAGTTAGATTTTACCGGTTTCCCGTGGGGGCACGTCTGTGGGTTTCCAAGACTTGTGAAAAGCTTCTGTATTGATGTGTCATCCATGAGGTAATCTATTTTTTCTATCTGTTCACATGCCCTGTCGGAATTTACGCCACTTTTGGTAAGCATTACTTCCAGTGTCCTGTGTGCCATAATTATTTCACTGTAAATTGTGTTGCCATATGGTGTTAGATAGATAACCCCGTTTTTTCTCTCTATAATTTCCTTTGATTCTAACCGCTTAATCAGTTCGTATGCTGTAGGAGGTTTGATATTTAATATTTCAGCTATATTGAATAACCTTAATGGAAAGCCAGAACTGTCGTGGATGGCTACTATACAATCCCTTTCTTTCCTGGTAATATTATATTCCATGATTATTAGTATAATACTAAAATATTTAAACTTAACTTTAAGCACTCACAGCCACATATTACTGTCATTTATGTTATCTATGAATTCCCTGCTTATGCCTTTCTGTACCAGGTAATATTTATTGGGTATTATTTCCAGGTCAATTGCATTGTTGATTATTTCAGCTAAAGGCACATACCTTATGCCCCTGTATGAAAAATTGCCGAATATCCATGGGGGTATATCGAAATAATTCGGTATTCTGTGTGGAATTGCCTTTTCAAGTGTTTTATCAAGTATGGATGCTATTCTCTCATTGTAATACCATTTTTTAAAGAAAAGATTGTTGCTGGCTCTGGGCTCGTACACATCCCATTCTATTCCATGCCTTATTTCTTTCCCTATGAAAACTGCATTTCCACCAAAATCGTCTATTTTAGTCCTTGGCGGATCCTCTTCTATGCCTGTAACTGCGTTTATAACCTTTATATGCGGATTGGCTTTCATTTTTATATAGTTCCCAATCAGTGACTCCAGCTCTGTAATCTGGCTTACAGATAATTCATAATCATTTTCCAGCTGGGCAGATAGATCTACGTAATATTCTACCACAGAATTATCAGGCGGGTTGTTTATGAGTTTAAGATAATAAAAATAACGCTCCCCATTCATGCCAATCACGATATAATAAATCAAAGGGAATATTTAATATTATCGTTATACCGGATGGTTTTTAAATGAAAAAAGTGTAGCCAGCAATTTAAATATTGGAAATGTATTATCAAGAAATGAAGATAGGCGTTATTGATAATGGTGGCCAGTGGACCCATAGAGAGTGGAGAGTTATCAGGTCATTTGGCGTGGATTCCGAAATATACCCTAACACAGTTGATAACACAAGCCTGGACGGGCTTGATGGGCTGGTGCTTTCAGGAGGGCCTGCAAGTATTGACTCTGAGGTGGGGAAACTTGGATATATAAAACAATATATAGAAACCCATAGTTATCCCATCCTTGGCATATGTGTTGGAGCACAATTTATTGCCCTTAATTCCGGTG
>JAKAAU010000233.1 GCA_021802165.1 Thermoplasmata archaeon | reverse complement strand
TGTACCGTTGAGCCGGATTAATCTTAGTATATGTCGATATCTCATTGGAGGATACATTAAACCTGGAGCAATTTTGCATAGTGAGTACTATTTCTAATGAAGTAGCCGCGTAATGATAATCTTTTTGTCCTACTTTTACACACAAAACAGTTGTATCATCAGGGGACGATTCTATTTTTTTTATAGTCAATTCATCCTGGGCCACTTTTTTTAATCGTTCTCGCTCTTCTTTTAATACCCCGACTATACTGGTAATTTCTCCCTTGGTTGATTGATGTGCAACCTTTGTATAAAGATGCATAGGGTCATTGCCATCCCGTATAAATTGATCCATATTTTTCTCCAGTAAAATATTAGAGCTCACCGAAATGGAGATAGACGGGACATTGCTTATAACAAAGGCATTGAAATCAACCACCTTTTTTACTTCTGCATTTCTTATCTTGGCTGTTTCCCGATTTAGAAATGTGTTTATATCTCTTTGCAGGTTTTGATCCGATAACATCCCTTTAGCAACAAAGTTAGCAATATCATACTCTGTCAATACTGGTTCCACTACCCGTGTGATTGTTTGAACGTTTCCAAAGGGTGTGCCTGTTGATGACCATAAGTCCCCCAAAAAATTATTTAGTTGCTTATCTGTTAACGATATATCGGAAAAAATTCTGCCATAATTAGCGGCCCAGTGCCCTCCAAATTCCTTTCGTAAACGATAAACCAATTTACCGGAAATTTCATTTTTATTTTCTGATGTTTCCAGTTTATATATTTTTATATCAGGTACAGCCGCTTTGTTCACAGGAAAGATGTCTACAGTAATCATCACGGTTAAAACATTTTAATGTAATTAAACATATCGCACAAATATGTTCCATTCTTGGAGATGGTGACGATATTTATATGCGGTTTTTGAATATTTAGAATATATTTAGAATACGCAAAACCAGATTTAACTAGAATTAAGATGGTATTAAAAATAAGGTTTATAGTCTTTTTAAAATATTTTTTCCAAGAAAATTCTTATCGTATACTCTAAAATTGTTATTTGCTAGGATCATAAATTTAATCAGATCTTTATAATCCTTAAACCATGACCTGTGTACTTCCTCATAAAATTCAAAAGGTGTTTCATATATTGATATGTTCAAATTAATTATTTCCAGGAATTTAATTACATCCTTTCGATTGTTTGAGACAATCTTTACATTATTATCAATGGTTCTGCATAAATAAACAAGTGACTGCTCTCCTCTATCTTTTAATCTAATGGGATCTGATATTCCTTTCTTAATAATTAAACTGGATTTAATATCCATCCAGATTTTACTTATATCTTCTATTTCATCGTTATTCACACTGACGTTATTATAAATTTTACTGCTTTTCATTTTATTTAATCCCGTCTGAATTTCTGAGCAGACTATGTCTGTTGTAACTATTTGGAAGTGGTCCACCGTATCCGTAATATTTAATGTAACATTTCCCCTTTTCGCCATTAATATAATATTGGAAAGGACATCAGTATCTATAAGCCTAACTTTGACCGTTGCCATAAAGAATCAGATTTGCAGTGTTTTCATCGATAACATTTTTTTTCAATAATTGTCTTACATAATATTCTTTTTTAGATTCTAGCTTATCTTGGATTTCTGAGTTAGAAATAAAATATTTTCTCAGGTCGCCATCGGTATCTGGATATATATCGGGATTGAAATATATATAGAAGGTAATTTCCATAGGTTCAAGATTTTTCACTAAAAACTTGACATTTTCTATTATATCCTTTTCTTTTTTATGTACTTTAAAACTAGCCTTTCCCTTCTTACTGGCTAAGATTAAAGTTGAATTCTTATTTCGCTCCACGTTGATATAACCATATCCTTCCAGAGTATCAATTTCTCCATTGACAAACTCACTGAAAGGACCTAATTTATATGGTTCGAAATCTATTATATCTGAAATTTCCCTGAAATTATAGCCCTCCAGTCTGCTTAAGGATAATAGATAAAAGAAAATGCCTTTTTGAAGGGTTATTATATTCACTGCTTTATCTGAGGCAATATTAATTATGGCGGAATCCATAATATCTCCAAGCTCAAAGATGTTCAGTTTTTTATTTATTAAATCAGCCATATAAACACTATCTAAATGTATAATGGGAAAAACATATAAATAAATTATCTATTAGGACATATGAAGTTTTCACTTTTAAATGATGAAAATTTTTATTCACTGCAAATTTCTAATGTAGAAGGCGACATTAGAAGAACCCCATCACGTGCCTATAGAAGAGTCAACTCTCCATACGACACGTCTTATTTTACTGAAGTTTTAACTGCTGTTAAACACGATAGCCTGTTAGGACATAAAAATTATAACATATTTGATAAGACCATAGAGCAAAAAATTAAAAATAAAGAGACAAAGAATAATATAAATATAATTAGCTTCTTCGGCGATAAACAAACAGATATATCCCAAATTTCTAAATTCGAAGATATAGGTCTTATAGATAGTTTTGAAAAACTATTTAATGACCATCTTATTTCCACTCCATATTCATTGATCTTGTATAATAAGGATAACTTCGATAGCATCCTGTTACAGATAAAAGATGCATTTGATGATTTTGCAACTCCGTTGAATACAAAAAATATATTTTGTTACATACCAGCCTATATTCAGTATAATAAACTGGATGATTTTATGAAGTTTTATTCTGGAAAGGATTTAGGAACCGTACACCATTCGGGAGGAACCTATAATGCAATCCCTCTGTATATTGATTTCAAACGTTCAAATCCAGATACATTTAAAAGATCAGTAGCAATGCTACATAAATTAAAGGATAGATATATGCAGGAAGGCTTTTATCCTATATACTATGCAGCAAATGTAAGCAAACCACGCCTGAGCAATAAAAAAACTACAACGATTGCCAGGGAATTTATGCTATCCTTCCTGGGATTTGACATTATAGGTGCGTCACTTGCATTTCAACCGAGAGAAGGACCCGTCGGATATACGCCTACAAATAAATACATAGATTTTGATTTATCAAATTTCAATTATTTTTATAAGGATGAATCTGACATGAATTATAAGGAGGCTAATAACAAAAAGGCCCAAGTACTCAGTACACAGACAGATTATTTATCTAAAATACAGGATAA
>JAKAAU010000232.1 GCA_021802165.1 Thermoplasmata archaeon | reverse complement strand
GATCTTGAAAACATGGGTTTTCATGCCCTTTTTTTTCAGATACATGTGCAGTGATGTGTTTGTCAGTATGTGGACAATATATGATATGGGCGATTCAAGCACCAGCAAAAATACAGATGAGTAGAGAAGTGCGTCTATGATTTTGCCCGGATATAATAGTTCAAAGGCTATGCCGGTGGAGAGCACAATTGCAATGGATATAACTGTAATGAAAATAATTGCATATACCGGGACCCCCTTTAAATTCGTCCTTGAAAGTTTTTCAGGTATTACCCCTTCCCTGGAGAGCGAAAATATAACCCGGGAGGCATTTGTCCCAAGGGAAACAGTAGCGGTGAAAAAGGAGTTCATAACAATAATAAGGAGCACAACAAAGGGTATCACGCCGAGCCCGGCGAATCCATTCTTATAGATTGAAAGGACCGGGTAAGCGCCGATACCGGCCCCTGTTCCGAAGCTGGACATATTTACATATCCCCATGATATGACCTCGGCGTATGATGCAAGTATTATGGTTATCCCCAGTATTAAAATGCTGGCAATTATCGATCTGGGAACGTTTTTTTTAGGGTCCCTGGTTTCCTCTGCAATTGGAATTGAACCCCCGACGCCAACAAAGGAACCTATTGCATAGACCATCATTGCCAGGAGAATGAAGAAGTTCCCGCCCACAGGTATTGCTGTGAAGGGCTTAATCGTCAGGGATGCATGATTCACCCCTATAAGATAAATTGATGATGAAATGAAGAATATTACCTCAATGAGTATTGCATATGACACATATTTTAATGAGGGCTTGATCCCTTTATAAATAAGGACGCTTACAAATAAAATGAATGCAACGGTAACAGGAATCCACAAAATATTCACATATGGCACCGTAATCCCGATGCTGGGCAGAATTGCATAGGCAAATCCTATAAATCCCAGTATGCCGAAACCGGTGAAGCTGAGAATCTGATAGCTTATATATGAAAGTGCGGTCGTAAGACCTGCCGCCCTTCCAAGCCCATTGGCCACAAATGTATAGTAACCGCCGGAACTGGAAAGATATTTAGAAAATTCATAGGATGAATAACTCATCATGGAATAAACAATAAGGGCCATCAGCAGTATAAGCGGAATAGAAAAAGCACCATCAGGGTATTTTGAAAATGTAAATGTCAGCAATGCCGCGGTGCCGGCAACATAGAGGACGATCGTCCCTCCGGGCGCGTTCAGGCCAATTGCCTGTGACACTGCGTGTCTCAATGATAACTGATTATAACCAAGGTGTTTATATTCCTTTTCAGGACGAAAAGCCTCCTCTTCTATCACGTAACACTTAATAGCTGGATTATATTTTAATTTTTGTCACTATTCGTTTTTTCATGGAGTTCGAATTTCGAATTATATGAGAAATATATATTTCCGGAACCATAACACTGGAACCATAACAGGCTGAATTGCATTGGATGCCGGCTGGTGCAAATGAGTTACTCCTAAAGATAAGGCATCACGCCCCCAGCTTTCCAGTTAATGGGAATAAAAAAAGGTTAAAAACCCTGCATGCATATATTTTTATGAAAATTGCCAACATGGATGAGATCGGAATTACAGAAAAAAGACGGTATATCCTGGGAATAATAGAGGATGCCATGAATGAACTTACACCGGAGAAGGCAATAAAAAACAATTTCCATGCTGATATTGGAAAATATGATAAAATATACGTAATCGGATTCGGAAAGGCTGCCTACAGCATGTACACTGGCATAAGGGATTATATCATAAAAAAACTCAGCTACGCAGGAATAATAATCCCCGAGGATGAGAATCCACCGGTTCAGTTTCCGGAGCTGGAGATACTGAGGGGTACGCACCCTTATGTCAGCCAGCTTACAGTGGATTCCTCAGCAAGGCTCCTATCAGGAGTCAGGAATGCGTCAGGCAATGACCTCGTAATAGTACTTATATCTGGAGGAGGATCATCACTTTTTGAAATGCCCGGGCCAGGAATAGGCATAAATGATATAATGGAGGTATCACGTGAAATCATGAACAATGATGGGGATATATACACACTGAACAGAATAAGGTCAATGCTATCCTCGGTGAAGGGCGGGAAACTTGCACAGATCCTGTATCCGGCATCTGTCTTATCATATATCATTTCAGATGTTATATATGATGACATGGGCATCATTGCCTCGGGACCGCTGGTAAGGCCTGAACCTGTAAAGGATATTTCAAAACTTATTGATAGATATGTAACCGGTAAAAACCTTGTCTCACTCCTGAAGGAGAGAATTACATCCGCAAACCTGGATGATAAATACTATTCCTCCATTGAAAATCATATTATTCTGAGCAATAATGATTTTGTAAGTAATATTTTTTCAAGGATAGACGGGGAGAAGATTAACATTGGAAGCAACATCAATGGTGATGTGAATCCTGTATCACGGAATATTCTATCCATATTGAGAAGCGTATACAGCCTTAAGGGCAGGGGCTTCTGGTTTGTCTGCGGGGGTGAAACAACTGTAAATGTCCAGGGAAATGGATCTGGAGGAAGAAACCAGGAACTTGTGCTCAGATTGCTTGAAGGCATGAAGCCCGGTGAAGAATACACATTCTGCTCCATGGGCACAGATGGCATCGATGGAAAGAGCAGCGCTGCGGGAGGGATAGTGGACCAGCATACCAGTATTCCTGATCTTGGCATGTATCTTCAAAACAACGATAGCAACTCTGCACTTTCATTATGCCACGGATCAATAATAACAGGGCGCACGGGAAACAATGTTTCAGATATAATGGTAGGATATTATTCAGGCATAAATGGCAATTTTTAAATATTGGCTGTAATTATGGAGTGATTGGCATGGAAGAATTGCTTTGTAATATAGAATTTGAAAAGGATGAAAAGGGTTACAGTGCTAGACTGAGAACCGATATGGGAGGCCTCAGGGAATACAGTGGACTCACCCTGGAAGAGGTAATAAATGAGGTTATACTTGAACTTCAGGAGGAGTTTTCACCATAAATCCCATTTAATACAGATTTTTTAGCTGGAAAGAATGTACCCGGCGCTGTTGAATTCCGTTTTTGCCATGTCCTTATAGGCAGAATCCCCTGTTATCTTCTTGATGGTAAGGTATTTGCCGCTTTTTTTCACGGATACTGACATTTTTACAGCACCCTCCGT
>JAKAAU010000231.1 GCA_021802165.1 Thermoplasmata archaeon | reverse complement strand
AGACGCAAATAAGATGTTTAAATGTGATAATAAGGAAGAAGCTATAATAAGATTCAATGATTTTAAATACAAATGGGAGAATAAGTATAGTGCGCCCCACTTACATTTGGACACTTTGAATGATATAGTTAGATTAATGAAATCCTTTATTTTACTATATCTACATAGGCAAACACTATCATCATATTTTTGCAGTATATCCTTGTGATTTTTACTGGGTTGCCAGATATTTTAAGTTCCTAGAATGGTTAACCTGCATATTCTATATATGGCAATAATCATTAATATAGCAGACTCTTAGGATATTGTCATATCTTTATATATTCTCAATGATAACTGTCCTAAATTAAGTGGTGCAGATCACCTTTATAAATACACAGAATTCTGGACACAATCAAACAATTCTCAATTTCAGGTAATCATATACAAATATATGAAATTATGAAGCAATTCCGTTTTAAGGAAAATTCCATTATTGCCCTTATTTATACATCGGGCTATAATTACCATGGGATACAGCATAAATATATTATAATATATTTAATAATCCCCAATGGAAAAATACGGGTTGGCAATTGTGGCAATCACTGAAAATGGCCTGGAAATTAGCAGGAAGATTTCAGAGAGTTTTCCGGCAGATATTTTTGCAAGCCAGAGATTCCAGCCTGAAAATAAAGTAAAGATATTTGTTTCATTGAAAGAAACAATAAAGGAGTTATTCACCGGTTATGAAACTATAATATTTATAATGGCACTGGGCGCGGTTGTCCGCCTTATAAGCCCATATATCAAAAATAAATTTGAGGATCCCTGTATAATTGTCATAGATGACGGGGGTAAATTTGTTATTCCGGTTATCGGGGGGCATCATGGTTCAAATGAACTTTCAAAGGGTATTGCAGGAATATTGAATGCTTCAGCGGTGATAACCACTGCTTCCGATGTAAATGGAGTTCCATCACTGGAAATGCTGGCGAAAAAATATTCAATGTCTATAAAAAATACTCAAAATCTCCCTGCGGTTTCCATGGATCTGATAGACGGCCTTCCAGTACAGGTAACAAATAATACAAATATTGTGATACCTGAATTGAATAATTCAGGCAGTGGTAAAAGGATAACAGTTTCCTATGAAATAGAGGATAATAAATATGGAATAATATTGATTCCAAAAGTGCTTGATGTTGGTATCGGCTTTTCCACAGATGCCACGTATACTGATATGAAAAACGCTATAGAATCAGTTTTCAGGAAGTACAGTCTCTATCTTGAAGCAATAAGGTCCATTTCAACCATTACAATTAAAGAAGGGAATACAGACCTTAAAGTGCTTGCTGGAGATTTAAATTGTATGCTCAATTATTATCCACCGGAAAAACTCAATGAAAATTCAGTAACCCGGTCTGCGGCAGTTTACAGGGCAACAGGCGCATACTCTGTTAGCAACGCATCTGCAAGGATATCCTCATCAGGCGGTAAAGAGCTTGTATCAAAGGAAATTATTAATAACACAACAATATCGGTGTTTTTGCATGGGCATTAAGGGATTGATGATAGCTGCACCTTCCAGTGGTACGGGCAAAACTACAGTGTCAATTGGAATCATGAAGGCATTAACCGATATGGGGCTGAAAGTACAGCCATTCAAGGTTGGCCCGGATTATATAGATACAGGATTCCATTACTTTGCTTCAGGAAATGAATCACATAACCTTGACAGTGTCATGGGAAGCAACAATACCGTGAAGGAAATATACTATCATAATTCAGAAGGAAAGGACATATCAATTATTGAAGGAGTCATGGGCCTATTTGATGGAAAGGCAGGCAATTCACTGAAAGGCAGTTCCTTCGAGATATCACGCATTCTGGGAATTCCCATTGTAATGGTAATAGATATTTCAGCTTCAGGAAGAAGTGCAGCCGCAGTGGTAAAAGGGTTCAGGGATTTTGATAAAAGAGCCCTCCTGAAAGGGGTTATCCTCAACAGGGCAGGTTCGGATTACCACTGTAGCATGGTAAAGGAGGCAATTGAAACAACAACCGGGATAAAAGTTCTGGGGTGCATAAAGAGAAATAATGAATTAAAACTCGGTTCCAGATATCTGGGGCTTGTAACCGCTGCTGAAAATCACATACACGATGCATCTTTAAAACATTTATCCTCCCTTATAAGAAACAGTATTGACCTGGAACAGATTGTAAAAATTTCATCTACGGCATCTAAACCATCAAAATATAAGCCAGTTATTTATAATCGCCGGGAGAAGGAAAAGTGCACAATAGGAATAGCATACAATAAGGCATTCACATTTTACTATCCAGAAAATATTGAACTGTTGAAAAAATTTGGTGCGAAAATCATATATTTTGATCCAGTAATTGACAGAAAACTACCACATATGGATGGAATTTACATCGGTGGCGGCTATCCTGAATTATATGCAGGTGAACTCTCTGGCAACAGTGCATTGCTTGCCGAAATTAAAGAAAAAATTGATGATGGCATGCCTGTATTTGCTGAATGCGGGGGTTATATGTACCTATCTGAATCCATAAATTATGGCGATGCTGAATATCCAATGGTCGGGGCAATACCTGCAAGAACACATATGGAGGGATTATCACTGGGATACCGGAAAATATATCCTGCAGCACCGGGAGAAATACTGAAAGAAGGTGAGAAAGCAATGGGGCACGAATTTCATTATTCACGTATAGTTTTCAATAAAAGCCATAGTGAAGCATATAAATTTGAGAATGGGAAATCAGAGGGCTACTCCTCTAAAAACATACTTTCAGGATATGCACATTTATATTTCCCTTCCAACCAGAACGTTCCGAAAAGATTTGTAAAGCAGTGCGTGGAATATAAAAATAAAACCGTGGAATAATATATTAAAAAAACATATGGAAGCATGGATAAAAATTTTATTTTGCCGGAAGAAAAGACACTGGTAAACCTTTCAAGCGATATATTCGGGCATTTTGGATTGCGTACAGAATCGGAGGGCATTGGCCTGAATTATAAAAATAAAAAACTCTGTTTCATATTGCTGGATGGCCTTGGGTGGAATATATACAGGCAAACAGGCATTGAGTTTAAAAATGAGATTAAAGGCACATCAGTTTTTCCATCAACAACATCAAATGCATTGTCATCATTTTTTCTGAATAAATTTCCAGGGCAAC
>JAKAAU010000230.1 GCA_021802165.1 Thermoplasmata archaeon | reverse complement strand
TTCAATGTAAGATTATCAAGGTATCTGGATACCAGGAAAAATACCTGTGCCACTGCGAGCGTGGCAATAGCCATGCCAAACCATTCTGATCCGAAAGCATATAGTAACTTATTTTTCATTTATCATCATCCTATATTGACCATATAGTCAATTATTATATAAATATTCTGACCGAACAGTCAAATAATTAATATATCAATTAATAATAATATGTTATGAAAATAGACAAAAAGGAAAAAATTCTGAATGCAGCAATAAAGATTTTCTCCCTTAAAGGCTATGATCCGGCTACCATGGATGAAATTGCACTGGAAGCTAATGTCAGCAAAGGGCTTATTTTCTTCTATTATGAAAACAAGGAGAACCTCATCATAGCATCTGCACTTAAATCAGTACCTATTGGGGTAATGAATTACATAGAGGATACAGCATATATAGATGGCAATGGGATACTACATGATCTTGGCATAAAATTCCTTGATTATTACAGAAGCCCCGACATAAGAAATCTGTTTCTTTACACTATCAGCAACAAGAATAAATATCCTGCCCTCAAGGATAAATTGCGGGACCTTTGTTTTACAAGTTTTGACAATATATTTAACCGTGTGGAAAAGATGGCGGATATGAAACTATCCCTTGCAAAGAAAAGATCGTTCTTCGGCTCATTATTATGTTACCTTATCTGGTGGGATGAAAATGATCAATCTATAGAAGAATATACAACTGAACTTGTCAGAGGATTTTTATCCTATTAAAAAATATTTATGTTCCTATAAAAAAGTTTATTGTTAACCTAGGAATATTTTTCTATGTTTCCCCCAGATCCAAAAAAGAAAGATGGCTTCTATAAAGAAGATACATACCGGAAAGCACAGGAGTTGTATCCATCTGTTGTGAAATTGATAGAAAAAAAGGCAGAAGAAAATCAGGACAGGCCATGGATTATATTTAAGGAACGAACGTATTCTTATAAAGAAACTAACAATATAAGTACAAGAATTGCCTCAGGGCTTCTCAGAATCGGGACAAAGAGTGGAGATAGAATAGCCATATATGCAATGAATTCTCCCGAATGGATATTTTCATATCTTGGCATACTCAAGGCAGGGTGCATACCTGTTACCGTGAATACTGGATTTATCAAAGACCCATTAATATACAATATCAGTATGCCGGAGTCTAGATTTCTATTCCTTGACAGCAGGCTGGCAACTAATTATTCTGCAGTTAAAGATAGTCTGCCATCAGTAGAAAATGTTATTTTAATCGGTGGTGAGAACAATCCAAAAGTCAATTTTAAAAATATGCGAACCTTTGAAAATTTACTTTCAATGCCTGAAACCGTGATAGATCCAGACTTGAAAGGTTACGATCCAGCAGCAATGATACTCACCTCCGGAACAACCGGCAAATCTAAAGTTGTAGTGGAAAGCAATGCCCAGTTTATTGTCACGGCTCTTGATATGATAGATGCCGGCGGTGTTTCATCAGATAGTATTGTTTATGTTTATTTGCCATTGTTCCATATTATGGCACTTGACCTGGCAGCAATATCTTCAATGATGGCAAATGCAACTATGATACTGGTAGAAAAATTTGATCCTGTTAATTTCTGGAAGGACATAAACAAATATAAGGTCACGCACTTTCATGCCGTAGGCCCAATATTTGAAGTGTTAATTAAACAACCAGAATCTATGGATGAAAAAGAACATGGTAATATTATTGCCATAGCATACTCTTCAAAAGAAATCTGGGAAATTGCTGAGAGGAGATTTAATATACACATTACAGGTGGTTATGGTGGGACAGAAGCCGGTATACCGGTAACATCGCCGTACAGTGATGTTGTAAAGGGAATAAACCCTCCGGGTAGTTGTGGTAAACCAGCCCCGCCATTTCAGGTAGAGATTCAGAACTCACTGGGATATCCTGTGAAGGCCGGCGAGACAGGTGAAATAGTAATCAGGCCACGTCTGCCCTATGTAACTTTTCTTGAATATTATAAAATGCCTGATGCTACTGTCAACGCCTTTAAAGGATTATGGTTCCACACTGGAGACCTGGGCAGGTATGATAAAAATGGGAATATATATTTCGTCGACAGGGCGAAAGATTCCATAAGGAGAAGGGGAGAAAACATATCTTCATTTGAGGTAGAACAGATATTGCTGAAAATGGATAGAGTCCGGGATGTAGCGGTATATCCTGCATTTAATGGGCATGATGAGGAGGTTATGGTTGCTATGGTGCCAGGAGAACCAGAGTTACCTCCTGAAGAAGTTATAGACTTTTGCCTGGATAATATGCCCTCATTCTGGATTCCAAACTATATACTATTCATGAATGAACTCCCAAAAACCCCTACAGGGAGAACGCAGAAATATATACTCAGGGAAAGGGGGATTACTAATGATACGGTTAACATGAAAAATTATATCTCGAAGAAATTGAAGGAGAAGAAGCATAAAACATAACTTCAGAGTTATTTTATGGATATAATGAAACTTATTATCGCTTTAATTTAACTTTATATTATAAAACTGTGAATCTAACTACTTCATGGAAAAGATATAAGTAATATTCTGTTATAATTATAAATAGTAATCATGGTGGTAATGCTGAATGATGGATATAGATAAAAAAGCTGAAGTAAAAAAAATTTATGAATGCGAAATGCAAGATGACCCTGTTTTTAGACGCGTAATGAAAAGACTTGCAAAATTGTAATAGGGATTTTTATGAATTTTGACTGCACCGACCTTATTTTTTCCCACGAGTTAATAGCGGAATCTAACGGCATAAAAATACATTATAACCGTAACACATTGAATGGAATAATAGAATCCATAAATCAGAGTTTCAATGGAAACGATTTGCATCCCGATATGTATGAAAAAGGGGCGATTCTATTCGAGCACATAATTAGGTTTCACCCGTTTTTAGATGGAAATAAGAGAACCGCTATGTTTTCACTTAAATTATTTTTGAGGCATGAAAACATTAATTTTATCTCATTTCCATCCGATGTAAGATTTATCATATCTGTTGCACAGAATTGCAATTCTGGATCTGAAGAAGTTGCGCGTTTAACTGAAAATATAAAACGATGGATACGCTTCCATTGTGCCAGGGCATCTGATAAAAAGGAAATTAATACAATAATTGACAGAAATATAAAAATATTGCAAAAAATCAAGAATATATCCATG
>JAKAAU010000229.1 GCA_021802165.1 Thermoplasmata archaeon | reverse complement strand
CATCCGCATTTTTAGCAAACTCTGGCATTTCCGGAACCGGCCTGGTATCTCCGGTATATACAATCTTCCTGCCCTTCTTTATCCCCATTGCCACATCATTTAACAGGTACTCTTTTCCATTTAATTCAACCTTTCCATTTTTTCTCAACTCTTCAAGCCTGTATACTGGAAATCCAATTTCATCAACTTTTTTTCTATCGATTTTTGTCAGGTCTTTTTCTTCCAGTGAATATGAAATAGATGGGACTGTATGGTTATTAGCCAGTGTCCTGATAGTAAATTTGCCGAGATTATAGGAAGTGCCAGGAATAACCTCAACCACATTTATATTATAGCTAATTCTTCCATAGCCAAGGGTTATAGCATTGCGTATAAAGTTGACAGCACCAACCGGCCCGAATATATTTAGGTCTTCTGTCCTGCCCATGAATGAAAGAGAGTTTAGAAGCCCCGGCAATCCAAGAAAATGGTCAGCGTGAAAATGTGATATAAATATGTTTGAAAGGGACATGAAGGAAACCCCGCTCTTCATAAATTGTTTCTGTGTGCCCTCTCCACAGTCGAACAGATTCAGGATATCATCAACCTGAATAGCAACTGCCGGCAAACTCCTCCTCGGTTTTGGCATTGACCCTCCGGTACCGAGGAAGGTTATTCTAATATTTGAAGCCATATTCATGTATTACCGGATAATATATTATTTTTGATAAATTAATTATACAGAATAGGCATTTAACGTTATGATAAATCAGGAGATTGAAATAAAAGGCAGGAAATATCAGTATATAAATGAAAAGATCGGCAAAAAGGCACCACTTATAATTGTAAAGGGTGAAAACGGATACATAATGTGCGGGTATCTTAACATAGATGCAGCCAATTCTCTGGGAGATGTTGCTGTCCGTGTATCCGGTGTAAACGACATAAATGACGTTTTAAATACTTCAGTAAATGCATGCACTGATAAGGCCAAGGAACTGGGAATAAAGCCAGGCGATAGCATTATGGATATTGTTCAGAAATTATAGAAATCCGGTAAACCGGTAATCCTTATATACTAGATTACAATATATAATTATGGCAGAAGAAAATAAAGAAACTGAAACAACAGAAGATGAGAATGTCGTAAGGAAAACCATATCAATTAAGGGTGTTAGTGCAGACCTGTACAGAAGAATCCAGAAAATATCCAATGATACTGGAAAAACAATAGGGCAGGTAACCGATGACGCATATAAATCGTTTATGGGCACTGTTGAAAATGCAAAGCATTTATCAGATGGCTTTATGAAAGGAATGAAAGAAGGATCATCCCAGTTTATAGAGAACATAAAAGAACTTGAAATCACGGGAAATGACCTTAAAGAAATAGGACGAAAAATTATATTCAAAAACATAGAAAGCCTTACCTTTAAAGATATTGACAACGAAACATTTGATAAATACGTCAATGCTATTATAATGGTAAAAACCGTTACAATTCCCAAGGGGCTCAGCAAAGCCAAGATTCTCCTGAAGGGTAATTTTATAGATAAGATAGTACAATAATTTTTTTGTTTCCTATCTTATAATTTTTCCTCTTTATAAAAAAATGCGCTTTCCACATCTGAAATAACAGCATCATAATTACTTTTGTTTTTTTCAATATAATTGTAAACATCCGTATGGAATGGTAACCAGTATTTTTCAATATATTCTGGATTTACTGACTGGATAAATTTATTTTTCACCCTATAGATACTATCGGTAACTTCTGAATTAACGGTTTCAGGACTCTTCCAGTACCCTTTCAAATAAGAATTAATGACCGTTTCTATTATGTCTACAATGTTTTTCTTTGTAACCTCTTCCGCATTATGGGTCTCTAAGGAATACCTGGTTAATAATTCATTATATTTATCATAATCAATTTCCGGGAAAAAAACATTGAATGAATTTTCAAGCAATTTTATTTCCCTGAATTCATCCTGTTTCATATTATAATTATGCCGGGATGTGTATGTAATTATTAGATTTTTTACTTTCAGTTCACCCAGATATGTGATCAGGTCTTCATATCCATATCCAATGGTATTTTCGTGCATTTTGCCTAGAGTAGAAATTATTATCATAGTTATATGTATTTCATGGTTGCATTTAAAACTAATTTAAATTGGCCATATGTAAATAATAGGTAGCTGAAAATTTATCTATACGGGTTAGATGAATACCGGGCAACAATTACATTCAAGATACGGTATACAGCAGTGGAAAAAAGATATTGCAATTCAGAAAGTTTAGAAAGTAAATACAACACATTACAGTAGATGTTTTCTAAAGTCCCTTATAAAAGGCTACAGGTATAGAATGTACCCTGATTCTACTGGCAATTATATAACACAATTGCTCTACGTTCTAGATTTACCGAAACACCGGTTAATGGGGGTATACCTCAATAAAAAGGGGAAGTATGGAATAAAATTCCCTGCTGCATTTATGGAAATTCTGTATCTTTTATCATTAAAAATTATTCATATGGATGAAAGATAAGTATTTATACATTTAATTATTGTTATAATTGATAAATATGTCAGTGTTAGGAAAAAATACAGAGGCCGGGTTAAAAGAACTTTTAACAGCCAACGCAGAGGATCATATGAGACTGAATGCCGCATCGAACTACTTTGAAAAAATAGGTGATCTGGAAACAGCCAGAGAATTGAAAGACAAAGCCAATGTAGAACTGGGGCATTTCAATGCAATATTCGCTACACTTGTAAAATATGAAGGGCTCAAAGGTCTGGTAAACGACATGGCAAAGGAAGAAACTGAACAGCATGTATCAGAATATACAAACGTTGCCAACGCTGCAAAGGCTGAAGGGCATGATGACATTGAAGCAATGTTATGTGCATTCTCCGAGCAGGAAAAAGGCATAGCTGAAACTTTGAAAAGAACAAGAAATGCTTTTTAAGCATTTTTTATTAATCAATATCTTTTTTTATAATATGGATAAAGTTTGTTGATTTTTTCATCTCTTTTATAAATTCCATTGTGCTTTCATTGATACTATTGTCCAGTGATTCCATATCAAAATATTTGAGCTTCAACGCATCCGATCCAGCCTGTTCTATCCCTTTTACAGGCCTGCATTTATAATCCAGGATAACATAATGAAAATCCTTTCTAATTATCTCTGAGATACCCAGAAGGCTTTCTACTTCAACAGTTAACCC
>JAKAAU010000228.1 GCA_021802165.1 Thermoplasmata archaeon | reverse complement strand
TTAAGCGCCCTGGTAATCCCATTTCTTAACTTAACATTGAAGATCAGTGATTCCTTGCCGCTGGAAATTGGAAAATCAATGTAATCTATATCATATTTTTTAATAACTTCATAAATAGCATTTAACGTTCTCCTGTCAAATACAAGGCCGTATGTTTTCCTATCAAGATTGAGCCTGTTGGAAAATTCATCCGATTCAATTAATTGCTTCAGTGCACTCTTATCGTTCATTGAATACATCTATAATTTCTGGCAACATCCTGTTACGGCTAAGGTATAATGCCTGGGTCCTTGTGTATCTGTAAATTATATCTCCCTTTTCATCCTGGAAATCCCATGGTTTCACAATAACAAGGTCGCCTTCCCTTATCCACATTCTTTTTTTCATTTTGCCAGGTATTCTGCAATTTCTTGTTGAGCCATCCTCACACATAACTGTAAGGCGTGATGCACCGGATAATTTTTCAACTATTCCGTATATTTCTCCCTTTCTTTTATTGGGCGTAATAACCCTCGTAATATTTTCTCCATTATCTTCTATTTTATGATCCATATATATAATACATAATCATATGCAGGGATATAAATATAATCCAATTGCATGCACTTTATCTTACCGGAGTATAGGCAAATAGGCCGCACATGCCGTGGGATTAATTTTGGCAATATCCTCCATTACATTGAAATTTCGGTATTTTAAAGCACATAATAATTTCTAAGCTTTTATATTAGCATTCTCTAGATTAAATATAAAATTACCGGTGGATATGCAAGAAACAATGTATTCTTCCATGAATATTTCGGAAATTTGCTTGCTAAATTCCGTGTCATCCTATGTATATGTTCGAAATTTATTAAGAAATATTTATATATAACTGCTAAATATTCTCACATGGCTGATTCAATATCAGAAAAAACTGTTATCGCCAATAGTAAACTGCAGGATAAGAGGTTAAAGAAGGCATTAAACACATGGGACCTTTACTTCCTAAGCCTTGGTGGCATAATTGGCTCAGGATGGCTTTTCGCTGCTGCAGCATCTGCAGGAACTACTGGACCTGCCGCTATTCTATCATGGATTATTGGCGGTGTCATAGTATTGTTTATCGCTCTTGTTTATGCTGAGCTTGGAAGCATGATACCCAGGACCGGAGCAATTAGCAGGTATGGTCACTATTCGCACGGTGGAGTAGCTGGATTGTTTTTCGGGTGGACCTATTTCCTCTCGGCTGTATCAGTGCCAGCTATAGAAGCTGAGGCTGTAATTACATATGCGAGTTCATATATTAAAGGGCTATCATATAGCGCTCCGAATCCCATAAATCCATCAGCGACTGTGGCCCTTTTAACCGGACTTGGAATATTGCTTGCCGCTATACTCATAGTTGCTTTCTTTGCATTAAACTACGCTGGTGTAAGGATAATGGGGAAAACAAATACAGGTATGACATGGTGGAAATTAATAATACCTTCAATAACTATAGTAATGCTTGCATTCCTTGTTTTTCACACCTCAAACTTCACCTCACCAGCACTCGGTGGATTCCTTCCAGGAAACAACAGCGCAACAATATTTGAAGCTGTTTCAACGGATGGGATAGTATTTTCGTTCCTGGGATTCAGGCAGGCACTTGATTATGGAGGAGAGGCAAAAACGCCGCAGAGGTCTATTCCAAGAGCCACAATTTTCTCTGTGCTGACAGGTATTGTTGTATATGTCCTGCTGCAGGTTGTTTTTATAGGGGCTATAGACCCAACTAAACTTGCAGCAGCCGGAGGATGGTTCGGGCTTGTATCATCAACCCCCACCACATATGCAGCCAGTGTTGTAGCAGCGCCATTTGCATTCCTTGCAAAAAGCTCTGGAATATTTGCACTTGTTGTCCTGACTTATGTATTATACGCAGACGCATACGTATCTCCAGCCGGTACACTTAATGTATACGCCGGAACTTCAACAAGAACCCTGTTCGGGTTAGCTGAAATCGGATATTTCCCGAAACAGCTTTCAGTTGTAAGCAAAAAGACCCATGTTCCTGTTCTGCCGATAATACTATCTGTGATCATCGGTATTATATTCCTTGCTCCATTCCCGAGCTGGTATGCCCTTGTAGGATTAATAACCGGAGCCACGGCATTCACATACATAGTGGGAGGATCAGCATTGATGGTGTTGAGAAGAGAAGCGGATGCACTGAAAAGGCCATTTAAACTCCCATTTGCCAAAATACTTGCCCCTATAGCTTTCATCGGTGCCACACTTATAGTATACTGGTCAGGATGGCCTACAATACCGTACCTAGCAATAGGAATATTCCTGGGCATTGTGGTTTACCTGATCATACTGGCAACACACAAAGTGGAGAACGTATTCACGAAAGAAAATATCAAAGCTGGATGGTGGGTACCTGGATTTATACTGGTCTTAACGCTTTTATCATACCTTGGAGAAGGAGACTATGGGGGAACAAATACTCTTCCATACCCATATGACTTTGTTGTGGTAATAATAGTAGCCATTATATTCTATCTGATATCCATAAGGTCTGGCTACAGGACAGAGGAAATAAGCGATATAATAGAATCAGGAACACAGTATATCCAGGAAGAGGATGTTACTACTACTGCAGGGCAAAAATAAATTTTTTTAATAATTACAGTTTAATATATTTTACTTTTAAATTTCTATGATACCCGCATTGAATTTTGACTTAAAATTTACATAAATTAATTAAGAAACTTATTTCAGAGTATTATAAATTAAAACTTTAAAAAATTTATCTCTGCTTTATTATAACATTTTTTATTTTAAAGTATCTGGAAATAGCATCCCTCATTAATTTTATGTTTCTGCTATCTTTGCCGATAGCTTTACCTATATTTTCCGGAGCTATTCCTACAAAAATGTTTGTTATATTGTCCTTCCATATGAGATTAATCTCATTTACCCCATACCTGTAAAATAAATTCTTTGTAAATGTTAGAAGGTCAGGGGAAAACTCTGCCATGACTATCCTTTTGTTGATCTTTGCTTTTAAATCTGCAATTATATTTTCATGTTTTTTAAAAATATCTGCCAGTTTGTGCTCACCTACAACAAAGAGGACCATCTCTTCGTTTTCAAGGCATTCAAATACGTTAGTTCTAGTATAGCTTTCAAATAATTTTATAAATCCTATTGTCTGATTATCCAGTGTTATTTCATTCATGGTATCCC
>JAKAAU010000227.1 GCA_021802165.1 Thermoplasmata archaeon | reverse complement strand
GCTGATACGTGGTGATAGTCTTTTAATCATATATGCTGTGGATTTCCTGTCATCAATGTTTGCATGGGTAATATCAGATGATTTCCGGGCACTGGAGAAAGAAATTATTCCGGCAGAGCATATGGCTAATGCACAATCAGCAGATCAACTGTCTTCCGGGCTCTCAACGTTGCTGGGAATAGTTGCCGGGGGAGTTCTCATATTTACAGATTATAGGGATGTTTACATTCTGCTCATAGGAATATCTGTACTTGCCCTTGCTATGATATTCGTGCCCAATACAATAATGGCTTCACATCGCAGTGTTGTTAAAAACGGATTTAGAAGCACATTCAAGATTGTAAAAAGTATATTACCATTCCTTTTGCTTACTACAATACTCAACGGTATGTTTGTTGCCCTGGATGTTTTTTCATCCGGCTTAATCTATATCGTAATGCATGCAAGCTCGATTTATTATACATTTTTCATAGCAGGATTTCCTACCGGTATGCTAGTGGGGGGTTTGCTTTCCATGCACCCATTCTTCAGAAAGTATCAGAAGAGCAAAAAACTTATCGCAACATATGTTATGCTCACCGGAGGGATTATTATACTAATGGCATTCAATAGAATTCCAATAATGGACGGCTTTCTTTCCTTCGGTGCAGGGTTAATTCTTGCCTTCATCAATATTTATATAGAAACACTGGTAATAAATTCAATACCAAGTAGCATTACAGGCAAATTCAATTCCATTACAACCATGTTCTCTGTAAGTTCCTCACCACTCATGGCCTTTGTATTTGGTTATCTATCATTATTTTTTTACTTTCCATTCATACTTGCTGCTATAGGAGTAATAACACTATTCATATCCCTGACTGTGAGTAAAATAATGAATGGATTTACCTCATCCATGGAAAAAATAGAAAAGGAAAATCCTGAATTATTCTGAATACATAGAATTTCTAATAATTGTATATAAAATTAAAAATTTCTTAATTTATAAGCCCTGTTAAGAGAATTGCCCTCTGGAAATTTATGAGATGCTTTAATTCCCTGTCCGGTGTTACAGGCATATATTCCTTTGTAAATGTAACTTCTGTATCCCACTTGGCATGAAACCCTGTCACAATAAATGTTATTTCCCTGATATTTTCATCTTCAGGCACATCTGAATAAACTCCGACCATTCCATCCTTATCCAGTTTTGTATAGGTACTGAACGTTGCTGTATACACGTTGTCTCCTGATTTATACTGAACGCTTTTTGACTTTCTTGCATTTTTTATCAGTATTCCTACTATTGAATTATCCAGTATTTTAATGCTCCCCCGGGGAAAATCCATATCAAGTTTACCATAATTTGTTTTGACTTCTGCTTCAAATGAGCTAATATTACCAACCATATATTCATTATAAAAAATGGAATATAAATATATGTATTTGATTTCTCCCATAGCAGGAGTACAACAAATATTAAAATAATACTGAAACATAATTTTCCCATTATATTGATGGGCACGGGAATCTCATACTGGATATCTGTTGAATGACTATTGCATCCTGAAATGTCTTCCAGGATTCAGGTGCATTTGATATTCTTTTATTGCCATAAAATATAAACAGAATACATCTTTCATTGCAGGTCTTTCTATAATACTTATCCCTGCTAGCATTGTATAATATGAATTCATTCTAATTATTGGCTTTCAAACATTTTACTCCTTTCAAGTATTGCTTCAAGATACCTGTCAAATGCATATGCTGACATAAGATAGGCGTCCTGAATATCCTCCATGTTATAATCATGACAGTATTTTGCCATTATGTCCAGTGCTCTGAAGGAACGTGAGTCATCTCTTCTTAAATGGTCACCAAGAAATCTTTTAACACTGTCAGGGATCGAAGGTGAATTCAGCATTTCAGGATTGAAATAATAATACTTTGCACCGTATTCAGTCAATTTACCGTTGGCAATCAGTTCCAGTGAATGCATTGCAGCCATGATTGCTATCCAGTTGAATCTATTGGCTATGTCCCTCCAGCGTGATATGGCAAACTTTGTGCAATCCATGGGTTCCATGTTGAATATTCTCTTTCTATCAATTCCCAAATCTTCTCCCATTTGAAGTAAAAGCTCAATATACGGTTTCTTTCGTCCTATGCCGAAATATCTGGATAAAATGTTTTCAATTTCGTATCTTTGCACCTCATCAATATCCGTTTTGGATACTATGATTGAACATGATTTGACCCATTGTTTCAGAAAGGAATAATGTTCAACTGCATAGCCCATCATCAAGGGTTTGCTGTAACTCTGCATTTTCAATATGAACGGATGGAGATTTTCCCCAAGGAACTGCTCAACAAATTTATGTATTATCCATTCTTTTATCCCTCTATTGCCCATATTATAGAAACTCTCTATAGCAGAGGTGAACTGCATTACATTTAAACCATTTTTTGAAATGTTTCTGTTAACCCACTGCACGTGATATGCATCACCATCCTTTGAAAGATTTATAAAATGAATAGCCATAGTATAGTAATCGCCTGAATCAAATTTCTCATTGCACACTGCGCAGACTGCCATAATAACTTAATATTTTATTAATAATAATATTTATGAACTGGATAAAAATAAAAACAATTTCAAGATTATGTAATAGCATTATCAATAATTGAACCCAGTATTGAAATCGGAACCATACTGCTGATCTATTACAACAGGTTTTGCATAGTCAGGAAGTTTATTAAATGCAACTATCAGTATTACTATTCCAACTATTATAAGGAATATCCCTACAATAATTATGGTCAGTATAATACCAATTAAAAGCAGAAGGCCTGCAGTATGGAAATCACTTATTCCTGTAAGGTTTGATATCTCATTAAATGCCATATACTCAAAGATTATAGGGATTAAAACAGAAAATATTACGATTAATATAACCATAAAAATAAGTCCCATGCTGTTCAATAATTCTGATGCCGCACTGCTGGAGTTTGGAGCCAGGCTGATGCCCAGAATTACAGGTACAAGCAAAATGATTATCATTGCTACACTGATAATTCCGAATATTATTGAGGAAATAATGCTATATAGGATATATCTGAATGGTTTGTTGTTTCCATAATAGTCCGATATTAATTTTATTGCCACAAATAGTAGAACAAGGCCAACTATGCTGATTATAAATCCAAAACCGTGGGTAAAAGCATCTGCAGCAATA
>JAKAAU010000226.1 GCA_021802165.1 Thermoplasmata archaeon | reverse complement strand
TTTTAAGCTCATTTGTTGCATTCATAGCATGGTCGATTACAGCATTTTTCATGTCTCTAGCTCCTGTATATATTATCACTCTTTCAGGTATCAATAACATCGCTATCGGGGGTATAATCGTGTTCATTATGCTCGGCATAGCCTCTGTTTTCCAGATCATATCCTTAAAATTTAAAATAAAAAGTTCAATGTTTACAGGCATGGCTTTTATCGCCCTTGCTATCCTGTTCATTCTTATCTCGATTATGAAAAATTCTCTGTATATATTCATTACAGGAACCGTGTTCGCAGGAATGGGACAGGGTTTTGCCTTCACCGGTGCAACAAGGGAGATCAAAGAGATTTCACCTCCAGAAAAAACCGGAGATATGCTTGCCAATTATTATATAATTATCTATACAGGAGTTGGGCTTCCGGTGATCATTCTCGGGTTTATGGACAGAATAACCGGATTATTTAATGGCATTCTATACTATGGCATCGCATTCATTGTATTCTCCATATTAATGGGTCTCTTGCTTGCTTTAGAGAATTTTAAGGATTAATAAAATTTATTTATTACCAATTATTTGATTTAATCTTTCCAGTGTTTTTTCGGTTTTTCTGTTAACATATTTTTTGATAATACCGTTAACAGGGCTTTTGCTGAAACTATTTTCCTTTATAAGTATATACTTACCATTCAAACTAAGTATATTGCCATTCTTATAATCACTGAATTCAACGCTGGACCCTGTTGCGTTCTTCATTGCCACAACTCCGGATTTCCTGGCTATAAATGCGGTCATAGGGAAATCCTTATTTTCTATTTTCATGGAATCGCCACATGCAAATACATCATCATAGTCGACTGATCGGAGATACCGGTTCACTATTATCCTTGAATGTTCTGATTTTATGCCGAGGTTTTCTATCAGAGGATTCCCTGATATTCCACCTGCATATACAGTCAAATCCGATTTGATCTCATTATCCGAAGATAATACGGAACCTTGTGTAACCTCTTTCACCCTGAAACCTGTAATAATATTTACTCCAGTGTTTTTGAGGTATTCTGACACATAATCAGATGCACCTTTCGGTCCACGGCCAAGGATTCTTAGTCCAGATTCTAGCATGGTTACTTTTTTTCCTTTTATGATGGATGCAAGTTCAATTCCCAGATAGCTTCCTCCTATGATCGTTATATTTTCGGATTTCCTGATAAGTTCCCTCATGCCTATGGCATCTTCTATACTTTCAAGCTTATGCAGATACTGGCTACCTTCAATGGTTTTTATTTCCTGACTGTGCCCCAGGGCTATAATTAATTTTCCATACGGTATGTTTCCTTTGTCCGTCACTATAAGCCTATTTGCAAAATCAATATCTCTAACAGTTTCATTCCGATCAACCGGCCTCTGTTTATATGCGTAATTTTGATCATTGCCATTTACAACATTAACAAGTCTCGTAGAAATTGTCAAATATCTAGATTTATCTATTAATGTTGATTTCGGATTCTGCAACTTTGAATATATCCCTGAAAGCCCTGCACCTAGAATGAATACATTGCCTGCCATAAAAATCTAATTGGCAATATATATATTTAATTTATGACATGTTCTGTAGCTTTTATTTCTTCCGGTGAAATTCGTTGAGGTTGAAGCTATTGCTGTAATCATGTGAGTTTTATTTTTTAAGTATACTTTCAATTTTATCAAGATCGAATAATAACAAATTATCTTTCTCTCTAAGGGCTTTCATTTTGTCTGTGAAACCGGATTTACTGAATAATATAAAATATTCACTTCTATCCTTGTTATTCCACTGTACACCTTTCGCTTTTCTCCTTAAAGCTTCATATACGGTGATATCTACTGGTCTGTCTGTCCATTTGCATTCGCCAAACATTATAGCCTTTTCTTCCTCATTAATAGCTATAATATCTATCTCTTCCTGATCTTTGCCAGCAGTATTATATCCATTCCTCCCCCACCATTTTCCGACTTTTTGTATGCTAAATGGCAAAATATGAGCTTTTTCATTGTTCATGTAGATAATTAGCTCCCTACATATCTCTTCAAATTTATGTGGAACTATAACATCAATTGACCGTATCAATGAATTAACTACTCTCCTGTAGTTACCCAGTTCAAATTGATTCATATTTGGATAAAAGCGGCCAAACCAGAATTCCGTATAATTATCAGTTAGTTTATAAATTCCTTTTTTATCAATTTTATTGTTTTTATTTGTTACAGGCAATTCATATGTTATCAAGTTCAATATATCTTTTAGTTCAAATAGATATGGCTGCAGCGATGTGGCTTTGACGTCCGTCATATTTGCTATACCGGATACTCTTGTATTTCCTGTTGCAATAGCGTAAAGTATGGAAAAGTATGTTTGAGATCTCCTACCGAATTCTTCAGTGATAAAATCTCTGGGTTCAAACACGTATACGCTGGTATTGTTCAGAAAAATATTTTTTATCATATCCTTTACGTTTTTTATGCCGTTCAAACGAAAATATTTATAAAATTGTGGAGAACCGCCAAATATTGAATACATTCTGATTGCATCCTCAATGCTAACTTTCAGATATTTATATGATGTTATAAAATCAAAATTTTTCAAATGCATTATTGAGGTGGCTCTCTTGTATAATGGCAAATTTATGTCCATAAATATTTTCTTTATAAGCCCAATTGAGGATCCAGAACAGACAATTGACAATCTCGATGTGTCGATGTATAAATCGACATTTTTCTGGAGTGCCGTAAATACAGATTTGTTGATATCCTCAAATCTCTGAAATTCATCAAAATAAACTGCTGTTTGTCTGTTCCTTGAAAGTTCAAATAAACCTTTCATAAATAAATCCCAGTCAGATGGGTTGAAAAGTGACGTGTTAAAATATTCTCTGATTATTTGGGAAAATTCCTGCAATAATAAGTTTGAGCTTTTTGTGTTATCAATATACAAATAGATCCCACCTATTTTATTTATTACTTTTTTTATAAGTTCAGTTTTTCCTACTCTTCTGTTGCCATATAATACTATCAGGGATCTATATTTTTCAATATCTGCTATTAGTCCTCTCAATTCCCTCTCCCTATCGAAAAATATCTCCATGATTATGTTTATAATGATTATACTTATAATCTTTATGGCATAAACCGATGATTATAACATATTCACATATTTTGATACTCTGTGAAATTAGATTTTAGTTGATATA
>JAKAAU010000225.1 GCA_021802165.1 Thermoplasmata archaeon | reverse complement strand
ACGCATGGTATAAATAATATAAACAGTACATTGCATAAGGATGCTAAATATTTAACATCATTAAACGGAGTTAAAAGTGTTTCTGGGCCGGATGCAAACGGGAAAACTGTAACTAACAGTTCAGGGTTTGACCAGTATTCCATTGGAAGCAAATATGCATATTATATTGTTTATACGGACTATTCACCGTACACCAATCATGCAATTAACCTTGTGGAAAAGATCAGGAGCAATCCATCCTTTATAGTAGGAGGAATAACATCCACAGTTATAGATGAGAAAAAACAGAACACTGCAATTTATGGAGAGCTTGAATTATTAATAGCAACAGTAATAGCTGTTATAATAGGGATATCATTCAGGTCATGGAAGTACCCGTTAATATCACTTACAGGTGTTTTCTTCAGTGTGTCATGGACAACAGCAATCCTTTATTTCCTATCAAAGTATGTGCTCCATGAGGCTTTAATATACCTGATTCCAATAATACTATTTATAATACTATTTTCACTGGGCAGCGATTATACCGTGTTCATTATATCCAGGATAAGAGAAGAATCTGCCGGTAATGATAGGGATACAGCAATAAAGAATGGAATTGCATCCTCAGGAAAGGTAGTTTCCGCCCTGGGAATCATCCTGGCAGTGTCCTTAGGTTCACTTAGCCTTATACCTGTTGCATTCCTCGAGCAACTGGGCATAGCATTTATTATCTCCCTGCTGATAGATACATTTGTTATAAGAACTATTTACTTCCCGGCAATGATTTCAGCACTATTTCCTCATTCGAAGAAATCGTAGTCGTATATAACCATTGTCTCAATATTTTTATCTATTTTCTTTATTTTTTGAATTATTGAGTTGGCAGAATAAATATCTTTTTCTATGCTCAGTGATATCCCTGAAACGGGATCATTTACAACAAAAAATGAGTCGTCCAGTTCTCTCTCTATTGTTTCCGGCCTTGAGGAGAATATGCCCAAAATAACAATATTAATTTTTGATAAATCCAGTTTGGGTATTATGGATATGATCCTGTTTTCCCTTAATTTTTCTATTCTTTTCTCCACTGTGGTTGACTTGACTTCCAGTATTCTGGAAATGTCAGGGGATTTTTTCATTGGGTCATTCCTTAATACATTTATAATTTGAAGGTCAAGGGGGCTTACTGATGCATTTCCTGTATAAATTTTTGGACTGTATTCCATCACAGGCATCCCCAGGGAGTCTACCATTTCCTTCTTCCTTTCATTTATTTCGCTATCTGTTCCTGAAAATCCGTAAACTACAACTTTTTCAAGACATTTTATAACCGAGGATACAGGCCCCTTATAGATTTTGTCATTATGAAAGGCCAGGTACAGGGAATTCTTTCCATAAACTGCAGGATTAACGTGAAGCATGTATTTTTTAATAATTCCCTCATCTCTAATTTTCTTTACACGGTAATTCATATCCTGCGCACTAATGTCCAGATCTGATGCTATACTGCTGAAACTTTCCCGGGGATCCTTAAGCAATCTAAAAATTATTCTGGAATCAGTATAATCCATGCAGAAATATTGTACGGAACTAAATATAATTTTTTATAAGTTCTTTCTGTATATCAAAAGGCAAACAGCTTTATTCTCTTATGAAAAAGGTATGCCTAATATTCCTTTATGTCTACCCGATACCACTGACTTTATTCCTGCCAATACCTTTTCATGGAATTTCAGGATGAAGTTGATACGAACCATACCATCATAGAAATCGAATACAACCTTTGATAATATTGGCCTTATTACTTTGCTGTTTGCCCCTATTGATTATTTCCTCTAAATTTGATATATTTATATGATCATATTGTATATTTCATCCTAACCGGGATTTATTTTAACATAAATATTGTACTCAAATATATTTAACCGTACATTAAGAATAAAATGAGCAATCTAAAGCTTCTTCTCCCAATATAAGCCAGTTTAAAGCAAAAATTATATTAATGAAACACAATATGGATTATGAGGTAAAGTGGCTGATTATTTTGATAATGATGAGTATAACCGATGGATGAAACATGCCGAGAGGACATTAGAATCAGCAGTTAACGATTCCTCGTCAGGCTTTTTCAGCTGGGCATGCTTTAAGGCCCAACAGGCATCTGAATACGCTGTAAAGGCATATTTACGCGGGATAGGCATGAATACTTTTGGCCATGCCGTATCACTACTACTGCAAAATGCTGGGTTCGATAAAAATATTATAAATACTGCCATGATAGTTGATAAGTACTATATACCAACAAGATACACAGATGCGTGGAGCGAGGGAATACCTGATGATTATTATAACCATAACGATTCTGAGAAAGCAATAGAAGCTGCAGAGTCTATAATAGAGGAGGTAAAATTGAAATGGAAATCATTGAAAGAAGGATGAAAGAAAGAACTAAAATAATTAATGATGCAAAACAATATGCTTCCACATTAAAATTTAAATGCTCTGCCATCCTAATCGGTTCTTATTCCCGGGGTGATTTCAATTTATGGAGCGATGTTGACATTTTAATAATAGGAAATTTTTCAGGCAATCCAGTAGAAAGAATTAATAGCATTGATTTTCCACCCGGTTATGAAATCATACCTTTAAATATGGAAGAATTAAATAAAAAATTAACCAAGAATGATAAGTTCATAGAAGACTCATTTCTGGATGGAGTAATTTTGAGGGATGATTTTAACATTGAGGTTATTGTCAAAAAATACATTCAGTAACTTTCTATTGTAGATAACCTAGAAATTTATAGGTATATGAAGACTGATCAAGGATATTAAAGGGTCATTAAAATTACATTAAATGTCTATAAATAATAAAAATCTTAGGAAAAAACTTGTTGGGTAATGTAGATTTAATGAATCGAAGGTTTAACTCATTTTCTAATGATCACAGGGGATATTTTAAGATTATATTTTGCAATATAAAACGTATAAAATAAGAGTAGTATATTATATATTATGAAAATGTATACCACAATTTCTGCTAAAATCTCGGAGGAGAAGAGAGAGGAATTAAGGAAATTTAGGTTAAATCCAACTGCAATTATCAGAAAAGTGGTTCAGGAAGAAATTATGAAAGCAAAGAATAAAGATTTAATCGATAAAATGAAAAAGGTAGCACCCATAATCTCTAAATTAAAGATGGATGAGATAGCATCAGATATTAGAGAGGATCGGGAAAGATGAACCTAATGGATGCT
>JAKAAU010000224.1 GCA_021802165.1 Thermoplasmata archaeon | reverse complement strand
GCTGTCGGTCACTATTACAATAACATTCATTTTTTCTTCACCCAGCGTGCTTCTTTACGGTTATTGATAAAAACATATTAAAGGTTTATCGGGCTTCATTAAAGCGCTTCTTTAGCCTGTATAAAAGATTACCCAAACATAATTAAGAAACTCAATACAGAGGCTTAGGATAAGAAAGATATTTCTCCTGCTGATCTTTAGTTAGCCAGAAGTGCTGATTTCCCTTCCGCTTTCACTCTTTTTCAACCCTATTTGCCTATTGAACGGTATATTTTGCCAGATCCTTTGATCCATAGATGATCAATATTGAAATCACTGCCAGCAGTGTAGACATATAGAGGGCATAGTCTATTCCAACGAACTCGATTAAAAATCCACCTATGGTCAGGAAAACAATGTATGCTATTATTCTGAGCGTATCACGAATCGAAAACAAATAAATAACCTGATTTTGATCTGCTATTTTGTATTGAAGATTCTCGCTGAATGGTGAATGAAATGAAAAGAAGAATATATAAAAGAAGAGGTCGATTGTTACAAGAATATACTGAGATAAAAATGCGAGTATAAACATCGTCAGAGCGACAGGTATCAATGATATAATCATGAATTTTTTTATATTTCCCTTCTTTATTTTTGCAGATAGGAGGGAACCAAACAGTCCTCCCGCCATACCTACGGTAAGTATTATAGTTAAAGCAAAAGATGAGTTAGAAAATCTTGTCATGACCAGTTCGAGGATGACAAGCATGAGGGGTGCGCCAATACAGTTCACAAAGAATATGAAGATGAGGTACTCTTTCATTGATCTGTTTTTGATTATCTCAGAATAGCTTTCCCTGAAGGATCTTCTTTCTTGGGGTACATAACTTTCAGACTCTGGGTGTATTCGAAAAATAAGCAGAATACTAAGTAATACACCAACCAGGTAAACTGCGAGTGAATAATAATAGTTAATGTATGTAAGAACTCCTGCCAGGGCAAAACTTGCAATATATGAGGCGAAAAAAATCACCATATAGTATGAACTGCCTTTCTGGTACTGCTCCCCCTTTAAAAATTCCCTTGACCAAAATTGATTTATTGATCTGTAAAACAACCCCATAACTGAGACAACAAAGCCCATTATGAATATGGCAGCCAATTCCAGTAGCCTGTTTCCTGTTAACAATACTATGAGCACAATGGCTCCGGAAAGCAACATAAAAAAATGGGCCATTAAATACAGTTTCCTTTTACCGCTTGATCTCGAAATAAAGAGGCTTATTGGTATCATAAGCAAAATACTCAATTCAGAAATGTCTCCATAAAAGCTCCCCAGAATTGCAGACTTGGTATATTGCAAGATTATCCATAAAAATATTACACTTGGTATGGAATCCACTACCTGCACAGGAATCCCTTGGGAGAGGAGGGCGATAAAGTTTTTGGACAAACTTTCTTCTGGTTTATTTTCTGTAACTATAATACCGCCTCGCAGTTGTCCGGGTGTGGACAGGTGAGGGATGATTTATTCGTTATGGCTTGTCCAAATATCCGGGATTTTAATTTGCCCACATTTATGAATATTTTTCATACTTCATTAAGTTTTCCTTCAATGCATCCTTACATCTTCCTATATTTTCAACTTCTCCTATATCAAATGTATAAAAACTGAAACCGGAAAGATAGAGAACATCCGTAACCTTGGAAAAATTCTGTTTATATAATATTTTCCCAATGAATCGCTTTAATCAATTTTTTATATGAGTAATTAATTATATCCCGTGATATTTCTTGATTTTTTAATCTTTAATGTTATTATAATTGCCGGAAGTATCACCTTATTTGGTTTGCTTGGGTACAAATTAATAGATTATTCACTTATTGTATCTCTTCTTATTGGATTGCCTATTTATATCCTATTCCCTGATACCATAGATTTTGCAATTATAGTGCTGAGCACGCTTTCTATAAATGCACTTTATTCAAAGAACGCATTTTTATTTATATTTATACTCATATTTATCTCCATCCTGAACGGGGCCTTTAATTTTAGTGTTTTGCCGTTGCTGCACGAGACACTTTCCCTTGGGCTTGGAATTTCTATCTCATTGTTGCTTTCCAACAGCGTAAGGTTGATGAATCTGGATAATGAGAAGGAAAGAGGAAAAAAAAAGAAAGTCGAGGTTGAAAGGGATGTCGTTCAGATTGGTTCCGGAATAATAATTTTGATTGCTATTGCCTATATCCCGAAGGTACTTCTTGAAGGAGGGCTGTTGCTCGCAATCTTAATCAGCATAGTGTTCATAAATGTTGCAGCTGTCGAAAAAAATATGAGGTTTTCAAAGGCTATTCTACGCTTAGAAAGAAACAATGTCCAGCCAGGCATTGGCAGTTTATGGTTTATTGCAGGCTTAATGATCCTAATAGCCCTCTCATACCGTTGGAGAGTTGTTGAGATTGGAATATTTGCTATGGCAATTGGTGACTCTCTTGCCACTATTGGCGGAGTGAACATAAAATCAAAAAAACTATTCTACAATAAGAAAAAAAGTATTGCCGGGTTCCTGTTCATGCTGATTCCAACCACCATCTTTGCTTACGTGGTTCTGGGCCCAGTTTACATAGTTCTTGCGATCGTAGCAACTGTAGCGGAATCCATGTCAAGATACCCTGTTGATGATAATATATCAATTCCAGCAAGTGTACTGGCTGTTAATTTTCTGACTTCATTCCTATAATACGGCAAGAGTGGCAATGAAAATTATGGACATTGCAGACGTTTTTTTAAAAAATCACTCATTCCTGAAATCCCTGTAATACATCAGGTCATCTTCCCCTTCTTCCTCAAATCCCATTTTTCTGTAAAAATCGTAAGAATTGGAATTTCTGTTTACCCACAACTGGATGTCGCTGTATCCAAGGTTCCTGAGGCTTTTGCTGGCCTGATAAATAAGGTATCTTCCATAGCCTTTTCCCTGGTAATTCTTGGCCACAAATAAATCCACGAGAAGTGGTGTTTCATTCCTTAATAGTTCGTATGAACCATCACTTACCTGGATCGAACCAATTATCTCTCCGTTATTTATTATTCTTGACGGAGTGGTTAATATTTTTCCATAGTATCCAGAGTTGATTACGTCCGGAGTAATGTTCATTCCATTTTTTGAGATCAATAAGAATTCATCAGGTGTGCCTTTATATGAACCTGACTGCTCAGCCGCAATGTCCCGGGATGAGATTTCATCGTTCTGCAACTCTA
>JAKAAU010000223.1 GCA_021802165.1 Thermoplasmata archaeon | reverse complement strand
TATGGGCGCAGATATTGCTGATCCTGGTAACCGGTTCAGGAGTCATATATTCTGTTATCCGGTATATTTACGGAGGAACTATACAGTATCTGTTCAATGGTATCTTTATGTTTTATTTCTTTATTCTTTCAAGCACAGTATTTTATTATAATAAATAAGACCCGGAAATATAGGAAAGGATTAATTTTCAGGATTTATGTAACCTATAATTGTGGCTGAAATGTTAAACTTACATTGATTCCGCCGGGAAAGCTTATCCCGATATCAAGATAAAGTGCACCGATCTTTACGGCTATTGCATCCAGGTCTTTCTTCTCCTTCTGGAACCATCGACTTAGCAAATCAACAATATCTGGGCGTTTTGCCATTATGGAATTCACAAAATTATTGAGCTTGAGAATTTTAAAATATGCATCATAGGGCTTCAAATCCCGTTCTAAGGTTATTTTCATTTCTTCATAAAGCTTCTCCATAAATTTCCCAAGGTCGGTATAATCCTGTATAAAATCATTTTCTGTTGTATTTCCTGTTTTCCACTTCTCATACAATTGATCCAACATAATAATCTAAGGTATTATTTTATAAATATATTTAGCTTATTTAAAAATATCTGAGAATATTATTATTTATATATTTGGCAAAAACATAATCTATTTAAATACAATTCGTGATGAGGAATTACATGATATACAGGGAATTCGGTAATACGTCATTTAAAACATCTTGCATTGGAATGGGTACATATTACGATATGAGGTGGATTTTTAAAACATATCTGGACATTTATACTGGAAGGGAACAGAAAGAAGATGCAATAAAATCAGGAATTGATAATGGAATAAATCTTATTGATACTGCAGAACTTTACCGGACTGAAAAAATTATAGCACCTGTCATTAAAAATTACAAACGTGATGAACTCTTTATAGCTACTAAGGTATTTCCCACACATTTATCTCCAAACTCTTTAGAGAGGGCATTGAGTAGAAGCCTGAAAAACCTGGAAACAGATTATATTGATCTATACCAAATCCATTTTCCAAATCCTACAATTGATCTCAAAAAGACTTTAAGAACAATGGAAAGAATGATAGATGCAGGGAAGATGAAATATATTGGCCTCAGTAATTTCTCTCTCAATCTATTAAAAAGAGCTCAGGATATTCTATCAAAACACGAAATAACTTCTATACAGATAAATTACAATATATTCCACAGAAAAAGCCAGAATGATCTGATTAAATACTGTGAACAAAATCATATAGCCGTAATGGCATATTTCCCTCTGGGTCATGGCAGGGTTGCGCAGAAACAGTACAATGAATATTTTGATTATATAAGAAAAACAATAGGAGATGTACCCAATGCAAATATTGCATTAGCATATTTAATAAGTAAAAATCAGAATGTGTTTCCGATACCTCGGGCTTCTAATAGACTTCATGTAACACAGAATGCTAAATATTCAGATATTATATTAAATGAAGAGGATATAAAATATCTGGAGGAAAAACTATAATGTAGAAATTTCTATATATATTTATATTGTTTTCAAAGTATCATGATAATGTATGTTTTTGGATTTTTAACCTGAAAGCGGGAAGTTCCATGCGTTAGTTTGGGGAGGATGTCACTCAAAATCTTATTACCGTTATTCAGCGATATCTTGTTAAAGCATTACTAATAGTTAAGCTCTATCACCAATCATTCAATAGTATTTATCGTATCCGGGCAATTTGAAAATAAATATAAATAAGAGAATTTAATATTACAATGGAGAGAAATGATAATAGCGTTGGTATCATTTATTGGAGGAAGACTATCAGAGGCCAGCAACGATTCTCCCATGGACATGGATGATATGAAAAAGACACTTGCATATGCATTCCTGTATGATTTTCCGGTAAACGTTTATACAGACAATAAAGAATATAGAATTTTTTCCTTACTATCGATTAAATACAATGACCGTGGAAATCTGTTCTTTTCCGGAACATATTATTCAAATAGTGTAAGAATTAAGAAAAACTTTTCATGGAGAGAGATAAAAAGAATTGAAATCAATATAGAAAAAGAACCTGAAAAATCCGTTTATTAAAAATTATTTCAAAAAACCAAATCAGTATTCCCTTTTATGGAAATTTCTGCCGTTTCTCGGAGTTCTACTTCTATTTCTATCTCCTGATTCAGGTCTTCTGTTTCTGTTGTAGGATGGTCTGGAATTCCTCTGGAAACCAGAATCCCTAGTATTGTCTTCATTATCCCTGAACTGTGAGATCAGACTTCCGTAATTTATATCCTTATATTCGGACTCAAGATTTACATCTATTTTTTCCATTTTTATTTTATTTCTCCTCTGAATGCTCTGGATCAACCCGCGCTGATCAGCATCGAATATTGTCATTGCTCTGCCATCCTTTCCCATTCTCCCGGATCTTCCGACCCTGTGTGCATAGGTTTCAGTGCTGTCAGGGGCATCAAAGTTAATAATATCAGTTATATTTGGGATGTCCAGTCCACGGGCCGCAACATTGGTCGCAACCAGTATGCCCGCATCCATATGCCTGAAATCGTTAATAGACCTCTCACGTGCATGCTGCTTCATTCCCCCATGTATTAGTATATTATTGAATCCTGATCTCGATAGTATGAGATTCAAAAGGTCTCCAGATCTCTGGGTTTTAACAAAGACTATTGCCTTTCTGGATCCGTAATTATGTATATATGACATCAAAGTCGAGAATTTATCAAATTTTTCAGAAATAGTATAAAGATGTTTTATAGATTCTGGAATAGCTTCCTCTCCACCCGCGCTAACGAACTCCGGCGACTTCATGAAATTCTTTGCTATAGTTTTTACCTCATTTGACAATGTTGCAGATAAAAGTATGGTCTGGTGTTCATCTGAAACGAATGATATAACCTTCTTTATATCATCTATGAAACCCATATCAAGCATTAAATCTGCCTCATCAAGAACAAGGTATTTCACATGTTCAAGCTTCAGATAACCCTGATTATGGAGATCCAGTATCCTTCCCGGCGTACCAACGACAATATCGGATCCGGGTAATTGCTCTACCTGTTTGGATATTGATGCTCCTCCATAGACCGTTGTGGATTTTATCCCGGATATCTTTCCGAGTCTTGTAGCAACCCTGTATGTCTGCAGGGCAAGCTCTCTTGTTGGTAAAACTATGAGGGCTTTAACATTCCTTCCCTTCATTGATTCAATGGAATTTAATACAGGCAGGAGATATGCTGCTGT
>JAKAAU010000222.1 GCA_021802165.1 Thermoplasmata archaeon | reverse complement strand
CTACAATTGTATCAATTATATATCCTATTATTACTATTTGACTCATAAAAATTAAATATAATCTTGATATATTAAATTTGATATTAAATTTTTATTGCTGTATTCTATGGATTGGCTATAGCCATTGTAGAAAAATATTTATATTTCAATTATAATTTATTCTTGTGGATAAATACCCGTTGAATAAATATTACAGTGTTGATAATATACTGTTGCCTGGTGAGAGAGTCCTGGCACAATATACATTAATCTATTTGACTGATAAAAGAATAATTTTTTCTAGGTTATTCCATAAATATTATGAATCATTCAATTACAGTGATATTGGAAGTATTTATGAAGGCATTGCACGAATTGTATATATAGAATTTTTATTTGGAATAGCATATGTACTTTTAACCTTATTTTTTATGTTTTATCTAAATGATTTCTACTCTATTACTTTAATATTTTTTTTAGCGTCTGGTATTTATTTTATTGCCTTTGCAATTATTATGAAGCAACAAAAATTTATTATTATAAAATATGGAAATAGAATTCTAAGACTAAAAGCCTCAGATAGAAATAATACAATCCAAATGCTTAACCGTCTGAGAAACCCGGTTAGTAATTGATAATGTATAATTTCACATAGAAATCTATTTTAAACCGGGTCACATTTGATATTATGTCTGGAAAGAATATTCTTTTAGCCGGTACAGGGGAACTGGGTAAGGCACTCACCTATGAACTTCTTTTAAATGGAAACCATGTCATAATTAATTCCCGTAACAGTGAAAAACTGGAGAAAATTGTGTCAGAATACTCAGTTTATGGAAAAATAAATTATATAGCAAAGGAGTTAAATGATGAACAGAGCTGCAATGAACTAATAACTGATTCACTTAAAACCTTAAAGTCAATAGATTCCCTTGTAGTAATGGTCGGGGGATTTGTAGAAGATAGCATCGAAAACCTTGATGGCCTGGATACAATGATTTTGAATCATTTAAAAATTCCCATGTATCTGGCAAAGCATGCAATAAAACATATGAATTATGGCTCTTCAATTATATTCGTGAGTAATTCAGCAAGTTCGGTAAAGAATAAGCCAAACCTGCTTTCATATTCAATATCAAAGTATGCCCTGGAAAAGGCGGCCAAAATAATTGCCCTTGAACTGCAGGAGAAAGGAATAAGGGTAAACGTTGTTGCCCCTGAATATATTATTCAGAATTTTCAAATTGGCAGGGATTATACAAAAATGAGAAAATATGGAGACGTTGAAACGCCTCCTGAGGACATTTCCAGTGTTATTACATTCTTAATTGACGGAAAATCCTCATGGATTAATGGTGCCGTAATACCTGTGGATGGAGGTCATAGCCTGAAATGAGTTACAATGAATTGAATAAAAGCATAGTGGATTGCAGAAAATGCAAGAGACTCGTTGATTACAGGAATACCCGGGAGATCCCGGCCAGGTATTCAGGCGAAGAATACTGGAATAAACCTATAACAGGGTATGGAGACATAAATGGTAAAATACTGGTGGTAGGTTTGGCCCCTGCTTTCAATGGGGGTAACAGGACTGGAAGAATTTTCACCGGAGATCACAGTTCAGATTTTCTTATATCCTCGCTTTATGAGGTGGGATTGACCAGTATACCAACCTCTGAGAACAGGAATGATGGCCTAAAATATAAGGACATGTACATTACCCTAGCATTGAAATGCGCCCCACCAGATAATAAACCGTTAAATGTGGAACTCGATAACTGCAGCAGCTACATGTACCGGGAAATAGATCAGATGAAAAACATCAGGGCAATTGTATGCCTTGGAAAAATCGCTTTCGATGCCGTTATTAAATATTATAAAAGTAGGGGGGCTAATACCAAAAACATGAAATTCGGGCATGGGGTATATTATGATATTTCAGGGGTCCGGTTATACGGGTCTTACCATCCCAGCCCGCGCAATGTCAATACAGGATTGCTGAAAAAGGAGGATTTTATATCACTGCTCAGATCAGTTAAAGAATATGCCGGGTCTAACTATCCTTAATATACCTATTCTTTTTTATGATAAATCCATCTATCGTCTTCCAGATGCAGATATCCGCCATTTCTTAGATATACCCTTATTACCTTCCTTGATCCTGTATTTATCTCTTCATAGTTATGTCTGCAAATCCTACTTCTCTTTATGATTTTTTTCACACATTCCATTCTGGCTCCACATTTATTCAGTCCCTTTTTTAAATTGGTTATATTATCTTTTTCGTTTTTTAGTTTTTGCTTTTCTTTTGTTATATATCCTGGTTCAAATCTTTCTTGTGATGAATGCTTTCTCCTGCGGACAAATGTGGCCCTCTTCGGTATATACATTCCTTTTCTGGGCGATACTGCCATATTTTTATCAATTGAAAAATAATATTAAAACCTATGTTTAATAAACAATTTTAATAAAAAAATCAGTAATTATAGTATTTTATTAGCTTGTCAATGCCCTCATCAAGAGATATCTTAGCCTTGAAGCCAATACCGGTCTCTGTTTTCCTTATATCTGCCTTTGTATAGTAAACGTATGTGTCCTTCATTGGATTCTCAATATATGCAGGCTTTATATCCTTCTTTAAATGCTTGTTCAGTATCTTTACCAGCTCATTCAGGGTATAGTTCTTACCTGTCCCAACATTGTAGACATTGAACTTTTTATTGTTCTCTGCAGCAAGGATTAATGCATTAACTAAATCCTCTATGAATACAAAATCCCTCTTCTGCTCACCATCACCGTATAGAACAGGCTGAATATTATAGTGCATTGCCCAGAGGAACTGTGATACCAGGTTTGCATATATCTTCTTTGACCTCTCATTGTAACCATATACTGAAAAGAACCTCATTCCTGACACGCTCATACCGTACAGGTTGCAGTATAAATTAGCTATCCTCTCCATTGCTATTCTGGCTTCTGTGTAGTAATCTGATACCTTTGGTATAACATCCTCCTTCTGTTCCTCTATCCCATTGTATATTGATGATGTTGATGCATACACTATTGGTGTTTTCCTGGGCTTTGCATACTCCAATACTGTAATTAAATCATCTATGGCATTTGCCATGAGATGTGGATTGTTCTTGTACATTGGCGATGATGAGTATATTCCTATATGGAAGATGTAATCCGGATTTATCTCATAGTCGTTGATATTCTTTACCCTGTCCTTTATGAATTCTACTTTCCCTATTGAATTATCTAAATTATGGACTGATCCTGTCTGCAAATCATCA
>JAKAAU010000221.1 GCA_021802165.1 Thermoplasmata archaeon | reverse complement strand
GGCAAGAACGACCATCCACATTATTTTTCTTCCACGTGAATCCATCCAGTATCCAACAGCTATTGGTACAAATATGGCAACTAGACTTATTACTGTCCCAGTTTCTCCTACCTGAGCATCTGTTAAGTGAAGGGCACTGGAAACTGCTGGAAAGGCAACGGTGAGAAGGTTAAAATTATATGATGCCAGAGCCCATCCGGCAAGAGCTATAACGAATAAGTATATGCCATATTTTTTACCTCTTACACCCCAGACTTCTGACTCTTTGTTCTTTAATTCCTTATATTCGCCACTAAATTTCAAATTATCATTTCTTTCTGTCATTCTTCACCTCTTAAAAGCGTATATTCTTACAGGAGAACCATCAGACTCAATAATATTCAGAGGAGAAATAATGAAAAAAGCTCTTGAGCATTTTTCCTCCTCAAGTACCTTATCCAGATTGGCAACCTCTTCAGCTATTATAGCGTCAGAGCCCAATATTGTTGTATGCACATTTTTTGCTGAATCTGTTATGGCTGTGTGAACAGCATTATCTGATGACCATCCACCAATGCTTAACCCGTCTGTACCTACAACTTTCATTTTTTTATGTGCCAAATACTCAGCTCCGCTGCAGTCCAGATAGGGCCATAAATAGAGGTATTCTACACTGTTTGATCTTTTCCTGGACCAACCTGTATAAAGAAAAATCATATCATTTTCAATTAAACAATTATCAAATTTTTTTAAATCCGCTGCTCCTATTGGTTCACCAGCTTTCTTAAATGAAAGATCCAAAACCACACCATTTCCGATAAAATTACTTAAAGGATACTTATCAAGTGTCTTACCCCCATCAATCATATGTGCAGCCGCATCTATATGAGTACCGTGATGGGTATTTAAATAAATATCTTTAACTGCATAGCCATCAACATTCATAATTCTTAAATCTTTTATAAGAAACTGTGAGTGACCTGGCCATCCCGGCATTCGGTGATAGAGTGAATGGCTCAAATCAAATATTCTGTATTTTTTTAAATTAGATAAATCTGAATCCATGATTATAACCTCCCAAGAATTTTATATAATTCACGTTCATCTTTCTCCATGGGGTGCTTTCTGGCTAATTCATGCAACTTATTATAAACCAAATATCCGTAATTTTCCTCCTCTGTCCATTCCCTTGCAAATTTTCCATTTAGTATATCCATAGCCTCCTTTTTTATTAAGCCCTTAATTTCATCCATAACATATTCAGGACCCCTTGTAAGCTGACCGTACTGACTTGTTCTTGAATGTGTTTTAAGCTGCTCAAATAAGCCCTGATCCTTCATTGCTGCTGCAATCTCTGCAAGTTCTCCGGAACCATAAAGTTCAAGTATTACTGATGCTGGTGATGCACCAAGTTCAGTGGCAACCTCATAATACGCCCTGAAAAGATATAGCATAGCACCAACCCAGCTATGTTCAGAAAGTAAGTCAACGAGGGTTTCCTCCATAAATGATGACATAACTGCACATCCACCTGACCTAAAAACCCCAAGCATATTGCAAATTGTCATCAGAATATTGTTCCCCTTTTTTTCTGGATCATTGCCGATCCCGACAAGGACTGGAAAGCCCATATTTTTTAAATAAACATCTCTTACACCCCATCCTATCATACGGGGAGCAATCATCAATACTGTAATATCCTGCCTGACACTAATAAGACCATAATAATAATTATAACCAGAAGCGAAAACCAGAACCGCTCCCTTCCTTAGATTTGGACCAATTTCCTTATCATATATTGACTTCTGGATTTCATCCGGTATGAGAAGAAATACTATATCTCCATATTTAGCTGCATCTACAATATTAAAAACCTTAAAACCATCCTTCCTCGCTTCTTCAGCATATGAATCATTATTATTGCCTATTATAACGTGAAGCCCAGAGTCTTTCAAATTCAAGGCCTGGGACCTCCCCTGATTGCCATAGCCAATAATGCATATTGTCTTATTTTTTATCTCATTTTCATATTCATTTTTTTTATAATTCACAATTACATTCTTCATGGAAGTCATATAAAAACAAACTTTAAACCCTATAAAAATATTTTTGTGAACGTGTTTACTATAAAGTATATATACATATGACCAAAATTTTAGTTAAATTAATATTAATTTATATACTATTTTATAAGCTTATATACTAGTTTATGGTTATGTAAGTTATGTACTTCAGATTGATTTTAAAACACACAGGATGCTGGAGTAATCTATTAGAAAAATACAGTGGTGTTTATGGTGAACTAATATCACAGAAAATTAAGAAGAATAAATACATAGAAGCCCATGTCATTTTCAAAAAAATAGAAGATGATTATCGGGGGAATCAGAAGAATAAGATTAAAACATTTAATGAATTTTTTAACAATTTAAAAAATCAACCAGACATAATTAGTTTTGAAAAAGTGGAAAGCATGAAAGCTGGTAATGTTTATTTAATAAAACTACTGGCAAAGAGAAAAAATTCCATAAGCGAATTAATTGAGCAACACAATCCCCCATATTTTAGGGAAACATTTTATCAGGGTTTAGAAATATGGTATGTCTTTTCATGGTTTGAGGATACCAGAAAGATAATCGAGGATATTGAAAAGAAGAGTAGGATTATAAGATTTGATAAGCTAGAATATAACGAATTTGAGACGGTTATTACAAAAATAGATGCCTCACAGAATTTAAGGCTCTTAAATGAGATATACAGTTCAGGATATTATTCTCTAAAAAAAGCTTCCAGCCTTGGTGAACTGGCGAAAAATTATAATATAAGCAAATCAAATTTATCCAGAAAATTAAAATCAATTGAAATTAATGCTGTCAGTTATTACCTAAAATCCCACATGTCTACGCACAGCCTCGATAACTATATTCTAGAACGCAGGGAAAGGAATGAAAACTGAAATTTCTTCCATCTATAGTTTACAACAACCCTAATTTTTTATATGGACATCTCCTTGCATAATCCTATTTTTACTAGTTTTCTCGTATTGTCTAGTATGTATTACCCTATATTTGAATTGCGTTAATGTCATTCCATATTATTAGTGATGTTTCTCTGTCAACAGTACAGAAGGAAATCATGGATGTAGTGGTCAAAATGACCTAAAAGTTTGGTAATTAACATTTAGTTTTCACAACCGTGTTCTTATCCACTATTCTACACTCTTACATTTCTGTAGGATATACAAGATCGAGCCTAAACATATATTTATTAGTTCCACTGCAATAGTTTCTCAAAGTGG
>JAKAAU010000005.1 GCA_021802165.1 Thermoplasmata archaeon | reverse complement strand
AGCTACAACCCCTAACGCCGTCAGTCGGGCTTGAACCGACGACCGCTCGGTTAACAGCCGAGTGCTCTACCAACTGAGCTATGGCGGCTTATTACGGTTATTGCATTTTTGCTTTTAATATTTTGCCTAATTGTAGCATTATTCATAGCAACATGCGTATTCTATGCAATACAAATTAAGATAAATATTTTATGATTTTAAGATTGAATTTATTGCGTAATTTCAATATTTTCCTTGAGGGTATTTTCACGGATGCTAAATATCTCCAGCCTTATTCTATATCTGCCCGGGATAAGGGAATGTGCATCCAGTGCCTTGTATGCCAATCTTGAAAAGAAAACTCCATCATTTGGCCCACAGCCAGCCGGATTCAGATAAAGCCTCACATTCATGCCTTCAAGATCCATTAAATCATCGGAATTCAGGTAATCCTCAGTACCCTCAACCTTCAATATGCGACCTTCCATTTCAATTTCGTGTTCAAGTCCAAGTTTTCCAGAAAACTGAAGTGATTTAACGGGGATGTAATAATTTGAAGCGTCAGGATTAACTGGTTTTACTAGTTTTTCGTTCTTCAGCAATGATTCTATTATGGCAACCATGGCATTACATGGAAATAAGGTTTATAAATATTCTATAATTTTACTGATCGCTTTTAAGCAGGTTATTGCGCCAGAACCTATCGTTGAATCGGTCATCGCATAACCATATATTTGACTCATCTTCAGGTGATCTGGTAGAACGCCCTGCAGCCTGCTTTATCTTTATCAGTGCAAATTCAAAATATAGTAAATTGTATGCGTCCCTTTTCAGGACCTTTTCAAGATATTTTATCTTATCCTTTCTATAATCATCAAGGGGTATCAGGGGAAGCCCGGCTATGATTACATCACTGATCAGGCTCTTTCCATTACTCACCAGCTGAATTCCCTCCAGTAGCCTTCCACCATGAACCGAAAAAATGATGATTTTCCCTTCATTAGCCCTCTTTTCTACATAAGAATATGAAATTTTTTTACTCTCAAATATGCTTTTTGACCGCATGCTGTCTGGCAGGAAATTTGCAAGTCCTGGAACCTTCGTATAAGTATCACCGAAAATGATTTTATAGGATGGAACTGCTACAAGCACGCTCTTCTCCGATTCTGAATATTTATTTAATATAAATTGCATGTATTTTTTCAGCATCAAGGCCCATTCCTCAACATTATCACGGTAACGACCAAGTGTTGTATATCCCTCGACAATTCTATAGGTTTTTATGCCTCCTGCATTGGTAAATATACTGTCTACCTTTAAATATAGAACATCCTCCATATTCCACACCTTTGATATGTGATCCACGGATGGTAAAGTGCCTGACATGAATATAACCGGATTGGACTTCAAAAAGGAGAGGTAGCCGGAAGTATCATAGTACATGAGCTTTAATTTAAGTTCCTTCTTTTCTATGCTATTAACCGTAGAATATATGGCCCCGTTTTCCATCCTCTGATAATCATAGAGAAAATTATAAACAGTTTCAAGGTAATTCCTGTTCCTTTTTTTCAAAGGTCTATTCTCATTTTTCTTTTCAAATTCATCACTAAAGGTTTTTAAAGGCTCTAAATCCGATATCCTGGATTGGAAATCGGTTGAAAATTTAAATGATTTCAGGTTGTCTGTTGCACGAGTTGAGCTCATGTTCGATAGAAGATTTTCCAGGATGAGATTGGCCTGAACTCTTTCGTAGGAATTGTAATTTTCTATGGGGAAATCCTTTACTAGAAGATCTATCGCCTTTTCAACTGTTTTTATTTGCAATGTTCTTCCAAAATTTTCTATTACAGAATCCAGATTATGCGCTTCATCAAAAATTATATAATAATCCTCAAGCCGGATCATTTCTTCCCCCTCAGTACCCTGGAATACATTGAATCGTATGGATGGATTAAGCAGATAATTATATGTCATTGCAATAATCTGGGCATCTGCCATGCTTGCCCTTACAGAATAATAAGGGCAGTATGATCTCATATTTTCCTTTTTTATTGTTACAAGGTTTCCTTTTGTATCTCTTCCCAGTGCCTTCGAATCAATATCCTGCCTTATTAGTTCTGTTGAGTTTTCTTCCATATCGGTAAGAAAGTTTTCCGGGCTCCTTATGGTTTTTAGATCTAATTTAACTGTTTTATCCTTGATCGGGCAGCCCTTGCATACATTTTTCTGTCCGTCCTCCTCTGAATCATACCATCTCTCCTTTAAAGGGCATAATTTATTTTTACCGAACATATATAGTGTAGGTATATTGAAATATTTCTCATTGTCTTCATAAAGCCTAGTGAATTCATTATGCGTCCTTGTAAGATAAATGAGTTTTTTTCCAGTAAGGAATGCTAAATAAAGTATAAAACTGGTTTTTCCTGAACCAGTAGGTGCTTCAACTGCAATTTTATTTTTTTCCTCAAGGTTTTCTGATACTGTGCTGATCAGGGCATCCTGCCATTCCCTGGGGGTGAATTTTTCCATTATGATATATTAATAAATTGTATAATTATGTATTCATTTTGTGCTTGTTTAGAACTTTGCTACACATAAAGTAGTAATTTATATGGTTAGAGAACGTTAATTTACACTAAATCCATGATTGCAATAATATAAAATCATAACAGTAAAATAAATATATGTACTGGGCATATCGGATGTCAGAGTGGTTGTACGGACAATAAATGGTTTATAGGCTATATTTTTTCAAATCTTGCAGCAGGGCTAACCACGCCACTGATTCCATTATTTATAGTCTTTTATTTGAAAAGCAATGTGGAATATGTTGGTCTCGTGTCCGCAATATCCTCCCTGGCCGCTGTTCCAGCTCTAGTACTATGGGGAAATTTATCAGATAGGATAAAAAGAAGAAAAATATTCATAATTATCGGATTCATGGGCTCATTTCTTTCCCTGCTTCTTGTTCTTTTCGTTCATGATATGCCATCCTATATATCCATGCTTATAATGTTTCAAATACTGGCAATGGCCAGTGTTCCAGTTTCAACATTGCTTATACTTGAAAATTCAGAACAATCAGCATGGCCGAAGATAATGGGAAAATTCAATAGTTACAGCGCCGTGGGTACCGTGATAGGACTGGGGGTAGGAGTTCTTATCCTAACATTATTCAGCGGCATCGGATATATGCTGATACCATATCTTTACGTGATAGCAGCCTGGTTTTATCTATTTGCCGGTATTATTTCCATTATAGTTTTGAAAGAGCCAAAAATGGAGATAAAAAGAGAAAAAATAGGCTATCTATTTGCCCTGCATATCATAGAAAGGGTAAGGTATTTTCCAACGCATCTGATACATATACCTGGAAAGGAAAATAAAATAAAAATACCCTATCATCTTAGACTTTATCTGATTACAACATTAATTTTGATGATGGGGTTCCAGTTATTTTTTATTCCATATCCGGTGTTTGTTATAAAAAGGATGAACGCCAGTGAAAATGACATATATATTATGTACTTGCTGAACAGTCTTTTCTCTGCAGCCACGTTTATTCCTGCGGGAAAGTATATAAATTATATGGGTTCTAATAGAATGCTTTCTATTTCTACTTCAATAAGGGTTGTACTATTTCTGTCAATGGGTATTATATCATTTTTTGTTTTTGATGCTGTGGGATATCTTCTATTTTTTATACTGATGTATGGTATATTCGGAGGAATATGGAGCTTTATAGGAATCAGCGAAGTAACAAGCATTTCAAATATGGCAACTCAGACAATAAGAGGAAAAGTTATAGGTTATTACAATTCACTCAACGGTGTTGGGCAGATAATAGGTGCGGGTCTTTCTGGCTTCATTGCCTATGATATAGGTTATTCATTTGATTTTATACTTTCAGCAGTTATCGTACTTGCTGGCTTGATGATTATCATTTATTCCAAACCACCTGACATACAGTATTCCAGGAAAACCATAAAGGCTCAGTCCTGAATCCTTTTGATAAACAGATGGAAAAGATTTCTGAAACCATCATTCCAAGTTTTCAACTTAGGTTTGCTTATCCTTATACCATATTTAATCGGCACTTCTATGAGTTTTCCAAGCCTTACCGCATCTATTTTTATATCCTCCGAGAATGACATCCCATAGCTGAGATTCCTCATTTTTCCATAGAATTCCCTGTAAAAAATCCACATACCGCTCTGTGAGTCGTTCAGATTTATCTTGAATAGGAGTCTCATTGTAAAATTCAGTACACTATTTCCTATATAATGGAGTGATGTATAATTATGCTGTGTTCTAAGTGTCATCCTGTCACACGATATAAAATCTACACCATCCATCTGGATAACATCCAGTAAAGGCCTTACAATGTCAGTAGGATATGTATTATCACCATCCATGCACACTATTAAATCTCCTTTTGCATGCTCCAATCCTGTTTTATAAGCCCTTCCGTATCCCTTCCTGCTTTCATTTATTACAACGGCACCCTTCTTTTCGGCTATTTCCCTCGTCCGGTCAGTAGAGTCTGTATCAACCACGATTATTTCTATGCCATTTACAGCCTGCATGAGACCATCTATCACTGTTCCTATTGTGCCCTCTTCATTAATTGTGGGAATAACCGCGGTGACATTCATTGATGGTTAATGTCACTACATATTAATTATTTTTTAGTATCTAAGTTTACTATTAAACATATTTTTGTATGTTTTCCATTCATGCCGGACTATACTATCTATATTTATGTTATTTTTAATAGCGTTTTCAACAAAATTTATCGTTCTGGGATCTGATGGATAACCAGAACCGAAATTCCCGAATTTATCGTGAAGTTTCTCTACTTCTCTGTCCCTGATAACCTTTGCTACGATCGAAGCTGCAGAAACCTGGGCATAAGTATCATCTGCATGGTGTTTGCATATGACCTCCCTCCCGGAGACTGCCCGTAATTTATTCTCAAGTCTCGCCTCGTTAACATCAAAACTATCTACATATACTCTAAGTCTTTCAGGCAAAAAAGAGATAAGTTGAAGGGCATATGTCTCCTCCATAATATTCAATTTTTTATCCCTAACATATGTGTCTATTTCGCCCGGACTAATTATTATGTGTTTCTGCCGGAAACATGCCAGCTCCGCATAAATAAATTCACGCCGCCGGGGGCTCAATTTTTTTGAATCCGCGACTCCAATGCGTTTTAATTCATTGCTGTCACCGCAAACAATTGCCATTACCATGGGGCCTATTAATGGTCCTCTCCCTGCTTCATCTATTCCACATTCTTCCATTAGAATGGAATCCATATTGTGATTAAAACAGTTTGTATGCTTACTCTAAGGTTAATATTCTTTTAAACTTTGATATTATAATGTATTTAATCACAATATCTAAATACACCATTGAAGTTTTAAGGCAAATAAAATGAATAAGTACATATTGAAAAATGGTGAAATAGAGATTACAAATGAATTTTCTGAGGGGCATATGGATGAGTTTCTCATGGGTGCCAATGAGATAGAATTAGGTTTTCGACTAATGGCCCACAGCTTTCCATATCCTTACACAAAGGAGGATGCGCTCGCGTTCATCACTAAGAACAGGGAATCAGGAAAAGAAATATTTGAGATAGATTTCTACATTATGTACCGAAATGAATTTGCGGGTGTTATTGGACTGTCTGACATTGATCATGAAAATTCCAGAGCACATATCGGATACTGGATTGCCAAAAATAACAGGAATAAGGGCATAGGTGGAAAAGCACTGGAACTAGCTATTCAATTTGCAAGGAAAACACTAAAATTAAATAGCCTATACACAAATGTATTAACATCAAATATACCATCAATAATTATACTCACAAGAAATGGATTTACAATGGACGGTATCTCCAGGTACTGTTTTAGATATGAAAATAAGTTCTTTTCTGCTTTTATTTTTTCTTTACTGCTGTAATATTTAGTGGTTCTACTAAATTTATGAAAAACCCTGTTATTACTGGTAATCTAAAAAATCGCTATTTAAAAATAATTCTATTTATGGCAATATTTATAAACAATAATTCTATAAGTGCTTTCATATGACGAAATACGTTTTAGTTTCGGACTCTACCTTGAGTTACGACTATAGAAATTTCCCGTTGCTGGACTTTTTACCGTGCGCTCCGGGAAGCAAGGTACCCGGAAAGGTTTATAGATTCCTGAGAGGTCCTTCTCCTGAAGCATTACCAAATGGCGAGGCAAAAAACGCCCCATACGCAATAAGAAAGATAGAGGCGGGGCTTTTAAGGGATAACCCAAAAAAGGACGTTGCAGTTGCCCATATGGATTATCTTTCAAATTTTATCACAGATGATACGGAAATAATAGGCGTATCCACAATGGACCCGCTTGGTATAGGTCCGACAACAATGTCATATGCCGCATTATTCGGAGGGGCACTTGATTCATGGGTAAGGCGTGAGTGGGATATACTCATGGAGAGAATCAACCAGATAAGAAAGGGTAAAAAGGCCAAACTCGTTGTTGGCGGACCCGGTGTGTGGGAATTTACAGTTTTAAGAGATGAAATTGACAAATATCACTTTGATTATGTAGTTTCCGGAGAGATGGATGATATAATATCAGATCTTTTCCGTGGCATAGAGCATGATGATATTGATAAAAATATGTTCACAAGGGGGTACATGACATACGATGACCATTTCAGAAGAGTTGTAAAAAACGATGACCTATTTGTTGGCAGGGGAACAGGAATAAGAGCATATCCGGCACTGGAGGATATACCTGAAATTGTCAATCCAGCTACAAAGGGAATGGTAGAGGTCATGAGAGGTTGCGGTGTTGGATGTGATTTCTGTGAGGTCACACTGAGGCCTCTGAGATATTACTCACTGGACAGAATAAAGAAAGAAATAGAAGTAAACGTAAAGGGTGGAAATGACCATGCATGGCTTCATTCAGATGAAATATTTGAATATAAGCATGAAAAGATGTTTACTCCCAATCAGGATGAATTAGTTGACCTGATGAATACAGTAATGTCTATAAAGGGCGTAACGGGATCAAATCCCACACATGGGAGAATATCAATACCTGCTGCATTCCCCGATCTTATAAAAAAGCTAAGTGAAATACTGAAGGCTGGGCCTGATAACTGGATAGGGATCCAGACCGGGGTTGAAACGGGAAGCGATTCACTTGCATTAAAGCATATGCCCAATAAAACGATGCCGCTGAGAATAGGCCCTGATGGGTCTTTCCATGAGATCGTCTGGGAAGGTGTCTACAATGAAACTAAGTACTATTGGAGATCGGCTTTTACCATACAGGTCGGGCAGCAGGAGGAAACCGACGAGGATAACTGGGACTCTATTGCGATGATTAATCAACTCAGCCATTCTTATGTTGATGGAAGGCCTTTTGAATTTACAGTAACACCCTTAGTTAATGTGCCGCTTGGAAGGATAAAATCCAGAAGTCTGAACTCGATGCTGAACACTACACAACTCGGCGTTTATTATGCATCCTACAGGCATCTTGCAAAAATGGCAACCAGAGACGGATTCCGTGATACCCATGGAAATATATTTGCACGTGCAGGTACAGGGACAATTCTCAGCGTCGGTGGTGAATTAATGCTCAAGATGGTTGAGAAAATAGCCAGAAAGAATGGTGTTGATATAGATAAAGTAAAGAAATGGGGAATAGAAAATTCAAAGGAAATTTCCTCCCTGAGTATGCTCTCTAGAGCATAAATCTTTAAAGTATTTATAGATAATTTTTATACACTGGCATGGTAAATTACAATTTTTTAAAAAAAATTCTTGTTGTTGGTGAAAAAAACCTTTTATCAAGACTTTCAGAATATCCATTGATGGGAATAGAAAATTCTTCCAGTTTAATTTCAATGCTTAAAAACGCCCCCGCTAATATTGAAACGTATAATGAAACGGTCAGAAGCATGGAAAAGAAAGGGGATGAAATGAACATAGATTTCAGGCACGAGGTTACAAGCGGTGCAATAAGCTCAAGTTTGATGGATAATCTGCTGGACCTTATAGAGAAATGTGATGATATACTGGACAAAACATATTTTGTGAGCAGAGAATTGAACAGGTTCAATATAAATTATAATATGTCTCCTGATGAAAAGGCCATACGTGATCATGCATACACTAATTTCATAGACATACTTGAAGCCAATAAAAAAGCACTGGATTATGTTCACAGTATATTGAATGAAAACGATCTGGGCAAGATGAGATCGGATAGAAGAAACATAGAGGCAATAGAAGAACAGGTGGATGAAATCAAGGATAATATAATAGATTATACGTATAAAAATTCTGGAAAAATGTCATATCTTGTATTCGAACACTTGAACACGCTTGCACATAAACTGGATGATTTACTGGATGATTGTGAGGATATTTCAGACCTTGTATTCACGATAATGCTTGCGGTGACAAGTTGATATTTTTTATTTTTTCTCTCATACTAACATTCTTTCTCACGCTTCTGGTTTCGGGAAATAATCTTTCCGCAGCAGTTGGAACACTGGTAGGTTCAAGAATAGTGGAAAGGTATGCTGGAATTTTGATTGGTTCTACAGGTTTTTTCATGGGGCTTATAATTGAGGGAAGATTCCTTCACGGTGCATCCCTTTCTCTGATACCACATTCATATTTCTATATCACATATGCATTTCTTATCTCATTTCTTATATTTCTCTTTGCAAATATAGGAAGAGCACCTCTATCACTAACAATGGCACTAGCAGGTACCGCTCTTGGTATAGATATCCGCATCAGCTATCCTGTCGATTATAATTTTGTTTTTCTCATGATTACTTTCTGGGTAATTGCACCTATTATTTCTATACTTGTTTCATACATAACGGAACGTGAAGTATTTCACAGAAATTTCAAGAATGTCTGGAGTGTTGCAAAATGGCTTAAATTCTTAATAATTGTTTCATCGTTTTTAACAGCCTTTACCCTAGGGGCGAATACACTTGGATTCATAGCAAATGTGGAAGGTTTTAATGTTACAACTATTTTAATTATGACTTCTGCCATATTTGCAGGATCCTTATTCTTCAGCAGCGGCGTGATAAAAAGGGTGGGAGAAGAAATGTACTCTATGAGGTATTCCAATGCCCTCGTTTCACTGGTTGTGTCATCCTTACTTGTTGAAATTGCTACACTATTTGCTGTACCGCTTTCAAATACCCAAACACTGACATCCAGTGTTTTCGGCGTTGGCATTTCCTATAAATACAAGGCTATTTACATGAAGCCATTTTTCATTATTGTTCTGACATGGATATTATCACCGTCACTGGGATTTATACTTGGATATATGGTCTAACTACAGGCTATGTGTTAGATTATCAATTCTTCCTCCGTCCACAACAAGTACCTGCCCATCCATATATTCTGATTCATTGCTCGCAAGGAATAAAGCCGCATCTGCTATATTTTTGGGTTTACCTGTCATATTAAGTTCAGTTCTCGATCTGAATGACTGCCTGAGTTTCTCTGCTTCTTCAGCGCTCTTCCCACCTATGGTCATATCTGATTCGATCCATCCAGGTGCAATGGCATTTACTCGAACATGCCATTCCATCAAATCAAATGCGAGCCTCTTGGTCAGCATAGCAATTGCCGCCTTAGTCATAGAATACATGGTAGTTCCCTTAGCAGCTGTGCCTACACCGGCATTTGATGCCATATTTATTATAATGCCGTGATTTTTCTTGAGATCATCCACACATTCTTTCACAGTGTATATAGGTCCCATGAGATTTATATCAAATATTTTCCTTACCTTTTCATCGTCAAACTCGTCCCAGGAAAATGAGCTGAGTATACCTGCATTGTTTACCAGAATATCTATGGTGCCCATTTTGCCATGTATATCTTTTATCATGCGTTTAACTAAAGCATGATCTGATACATCGGCCTGAAAAATCTCTGAACCCGGAAGTTCCTTTTTCAATTTTTCTGCAGATTCCCTGTCTCTATTGTAATTTATAGCTATCTTTGCACCCTCCTCTGTAAATTTCCTTGCTATTGCACTACCAAGACCTCTTGAAGATCCTGTAATCAATACTATTTTATTATCGAGTTTTGCCATAATTAATAATATTGCCAACTTATAAAAATGTGGTGCAAACCTGAAATTACATCGGTAACTTTTCTAGCAAATGTTAAATATTCTTATTAAATTGGTAAATAATGATCAACAATTATGAGGCCGTCTACAAAAAACAGCATTACGGGCTGGTTGGGAGCCATTCGGCTGTAAAGGTTTGCCACTGGACGAAAAGTGAATTACTTGGCAAGGCCCCATGTTATAAAAACACATTTTATGGAATAAAATCACATCAGTGCGTACAGATGACCCCCGCACTGAATTCGTGCTCTGAGAACTGCGATTTTTGCTGGAGATTCCAGGGATTCGATTCAATGCACATAAATGAGGAGGATGACCCAGAATTCATACTGGAAGAGAGTATCAAAGCTCATCTCAAACTCATATCTGGCTTCAAGGGAAATCCCAAGGTAAAAAAAGAATTATTTGAGGAGGCATCGCATCCGAGACATATGGCTATATCCCTGACTGGTGAGCCAACGCTTTATACCAGGCTTGGCGAGCTAATAGAAGCGGCTACCAGAAGAGGAATAACAACATTTGTTGTAACAAATGGAACCATGCCTAAGGTTCTTGAAAATTTAAATCCGTTGCCTACTCAGTTATATGTGACAGTTGCAGGCCCTAATAAAGAAGTTTTCAATGATGTATTACATCCTGCCTTAGGAAATGCGTGGGAAAACTTCAATAAAACAATTGATCTGCTGCCTTCCTTGGATACAAGAACGGTAATAAGGCATACTATGGTAAAAAATATTAATTTTCCGTATTATGATGAGTATGAAGACCTGGATAGGCGTGCCGACCCGGATTTCATAGAATCAAAGGGATATGTCCATGTAGGTCAGTCAGCAGGGAGATTATCATATGAAAATATGCCTACGCATGATGAAATCATGGAATTCTCCGGTGAACTCGCCAGAAGACTTGGATATGTTGAATATGCCGATAGATTTGAGAGCAGGGTTGCCATGATAGCAAAAAATCCAGAAATCGCAAAAATAAACGTTGATGAAGAAATACAAAAAACTCTCAATAAACTTGAAATAAACAGAAAATAAGGATTGACATACCTATTTTATATCTATTTTCTTTAATTTTTTTACAGGTTCTGCAGATGATACATTATTATTAAGCATCCGTGAACCGAACCTTAAAAGCTCAAGTCCCCCATCAAAAAACTTTTTTCCTTCCAGAAGAGCAGTTCCCACAATATGCGGTACCTCGATATTTATCTGTATTACTGTTTTTTTATCCATATACAGTAATTAACTTAATGTTATATATAGATAACCGTTCTTGAGTTCTGCCCCTGTAGGTTGCATATTGGCCATGGTCTGGGGAAGATAAAGTATGCGTTTCCAGTTTTTGACCTCAACAATAAGTTCACCGGCTCTATTAAACAGATTCAGATTTTCTTTATCTGCAAATGGAAGCTTCATTTTGACCGTGGTTTTTCCATTCTCTCTTGTGAATTCTATGGGTTTTCCCTTATAAAAGACGGAATATGGGTCCTCGGAACCGTAAAGGTCATGGGCAAATTTGAGCACCTTCTCATGGCCCATGAGTTCATAATTTTGCAGATAACTTTTAAAAACCTTTATTTCTGGAAATGAGGCGTCAAGTTCTCCAATTATTTGTGCCTGTGTTTCCCTCCAGTTGGTGAAAAAATCGCCAGTATTTTCCGGATATATTTTATTTGCTATTATTGCATCCACAGGATATCCATAGAGAAGCAAATACGTAAACGCACGCTTGGTTTCATTGAAGGACATCTGATCTGCGTTGGTTACAAGCCTTATGGAAGTGATATCCGGATCTTCCAGAATTTTATGTATTTCGCCCAGGTCATCGTAAAGTGTTTCTGCACTCTTGAATACCTTGTCATTAGGCATGGGTATACCAGTGAAAGGCCGCATTATGGGTCTGGCTATTTTGGCAGCAGTCCTGCTTATGGGAAATACCTTTTCCATGTACCAGCGCATAACCTCGGGAAATGAAAGCATCCTCAATGCCTCGCCTGTTGGAGCGCTATCCACAACAATTACATCGTATTCATTGTTCTTTATATAATCATTTATGTACAGCAAATATGTGGCTTCCTCAAAACCTGGAAGTATAGCTATTTCATCTGCTGAAATAGGATCCAGGCCCTGATACTGGAATAGGGCTGTCAGATACTCCCTGAGATCCTTCCAGTGTGATTCTATTGCATCGTTTATATTTATTTCCTGAGCGTATAGATTCTCTGAAATCTTTGTAGCTTCAGATTTAATTTCTGTATTTAGAGAATCACTGAGGCTATGAGCAGGATCCGTTGACATCACTATAGTTTTCCTGTTGTTTTTTGCCAGCATTGACGCTGTAGATGCTGCTACACTTGTCTTGCCAACTCCACCTTTTCCTGTATACAATAATACCCTTGTCATTATATCACTCCTGATTCATTAATTCTATCCACCACAATAAGTGCCAGGTCCATTAATAGACCCAGATCCTCGGATCTGCCTATACCGTTCAAATTTTCTACTGATCTGAGAATATAGTCCTTTGCTATCTTAAAAGCATATTCCAGAGACCCTGATTTAAAAAGTAAATCCCTGAATTTGGTTTTATAATCGGTTTCTTTATATTGGCCCTTCAATATACTCACCAGTATTTTCATATCCGCTGAATTTGCATGGGATAAGGCATGTATTATGGGAAGTGTTATAACATCATGGTTTAAGTCCACCATTGTCGGTTTTCCCATTTCCTTTTCATTGCCAACTATATCAAGTATATCATCTGTAATCTGGAATGCCATGCCCATGTTAAAGGCGAAATCACTTAACTTCTTTCTAACTGTTGTATCCGCTCTGCCGGCTATGGTTGCGCCTTCTGCACATGCCGAGAAAAAATACGCTGTCTTATTTTTTATTATATTGTTATATGTTTCAATATCAAGTAAAAGATTCCCTATGTTCAATGCCTCTATAATCTGACCTTCCGCAAGATGTGAAGATCCATCAGCCATTACCTTTGAAACCTCAGTACCGTATCTGGAACCGAGTTCATATGCCTTTGCAAAAAGATAGTCTCCAACTACTATGGCATTGTCAACACCATCCCGGGAATACAGCGTTTCACGACCACGTCTATATTTTGATTTGTCTATTATGTCGTCATGTATGAGACTAGCAGTATGTATTAATTCGTAACCTGCAGCAAGGTCCAGAATTTTATCGTATGGCTCATAGCAGGATATTTCATATGAGAGTATTGTTAGCAGGGGTCGGAATCTTTTACCGCCAGCGTCTATCGTGTATTTTGCCATATCGAACAGATAATTCTGGTCAGTTTTTATAGATTCAAGAAGTCGTGAATTTACCTCATTAATCTTATCCCTGAGACCATACTGCCATTCATAGAAATTTTTCATCGAAACACCAAGTGATATTTATGTATGGAAAATTATGATTTAAGGTTTTGTAGAAATTTTTTTTATACATTATAAAAATTTATTTTGTAAGTATTATTTCTATGGATGAAACGTTTGAAGGACCATTTTCTCCCTCTAGCGTTTCTGTATCAAGCTTGATGCTTTCGTATGTTGCTGTCTGGATAAATTTATGCTTGGTAATTTCTGCAATATCAACTGCCTTGCTTATGGCTTTTCCTCTTGCTTTTATCACTATTCTGTTTATATCAGAGTTATTAAACTGAGTCACAATAGCCAGTACATAGTTCATAGTTGGTTTTCTTCCCACAAAGATTATGTTTTCTTCAGACATGTAAATTACCCAATTCTACATTTATTCAGAATATATAATAATATCGTTAAATTTCATTTAAGTCTTACCATTGTATCTGTATTCAACACACCGCTCAAATCCCTGATTTTATCCACTTCCATATTTAATTCATCTATTGTACTTTTAATTATTCTTACGGCTACGTCTATCCTACCTGAAAATTCATAAACGTCCCTGTAAACACTTTTCAGTAATTTAATTGTAGCAGATGCCCTTCTTGAATCGAGTTTTATCAAAACTATACCCTCAATGGAAATGGCGGTTTCTAAAGTAAATTTTTGGATTATCCCTGAATTTACCATATTAGATATGCGCTTCCTTATGGTTCCCTCAGAAACATTCAGCTTCCTTGCTATTTCCATATTTTTTTCTCTGGAATTTTCTCTTAATAAATCTAAAATCTTTAAATCCATCTCATCCATTTTACTCTATTTCAGTGGATAATTTAAATCTATTCTTACGAATATTTTCCTATCTGTACAAACCCTTATCTGAATCCACTTTTCTCTTAATTGATTCTTTTGGGACTTTCATCATTCTTATCATGGGTGCAGCGTTTATACTGTATTGTGGGAGTCCAGTATTAGGATCATTTCCCACCTTCATTATTGACATTATCTCTGTTTTGATCTCTAAAACAGTTCCATCATCCAGTGATACCCTTATCCACTTAGGCTCTTCATCTAGCTTAAACCCCATGACAGCATTATTATTTTCTTCAACCATAATATCTTAGTGATATATCTTATAAATATTATACTATCGCTAGGTCTCAAAAAAACTTATTAATAAATAACATATTAACGGGTATGCAAGGGTAACTAAGCTTGGCCAAAGGTGTAGGACTTAAGATTCTATCTCGAAGGAGTTCGCGGGTTCAAATCCCGTCCCTTGCACAACGTTTATAGTTGATATTTAGAAGCATGCTATCCTTTTTGAATGCAAAAAATTGAATGTATTCCACAAAGTTTTAAATCAGTAAACATAATTAGTTTATATGGATGAAAATTATGAAATTAAAACACTGGCGCAGGTTTTAATAAAGTCCTTGAAATTATATGGAAATAATTTTATTTTTGGCACAACTGGAGCTGGAATGGCTGAAATTCAGGATGCAATATCGGTTGAAAAGGGAATTAAATGGATACAGGCATTGCATGAGTTTACCGCTATAAGCTCTGCAGAAGGGTACGCTCTGGCAAAGAACAGAACTGGAATAGCACTGGTTGACAGAATAGTAGGTACACAGAATTCCATTGGTGCACTGTATTCATCATACCTCAACATGGCACCCCTTCTGGTACTGGCATCAAGAGATATCCCTGGAACACATCTTCTAAATGATCCAACGAGTCACTATTCATCTAAACATCTTGATATTATAGAGCCATGGGTAAAATGGTCAAATAATTCTCAGTCAGAAGAGATGATGGAGGAAGACCTTTCAAAAGCTTTTTTCATAACACAGCTTGAACCAAAGGGTATATCATTTCTGACATTGCGCCATGATCTCATGCAAAAACCCTATGATGGCATGGCAATCAGGACAAAGAAATTTTATTATAATCGAAGATTGCCGGATATTGATACTGTAAAAATAATAGGCGATAAGATACTAAATTCAGATAATCCTGAAATTTTTGTATCCCATGCAGGGAGAAATATGGATTATGTAGATACCATGACTAAATTTGCTGATAAGTTTGGAATAGGTGTCAAGGAACGTCGTTATTTTATGAGTTTCCCACTACAAAACAGAATGCATCTCGGCTTTGTTCCAAGAATGTATGTACCGGATACAAAGAATGATGATCTTCTGCTTCTTTTCGAATTCGGTATACTACCTGGAAATGCATTTCCTGTAGATAAAGATATTATAGATTTTTCCACCGAGTTCGTGAGGCGCAGGGATATATATAGCGGTGGTGACTATGGCTCTTCCAATCTGTTCAACTCCATTGATATAGAATGTGACCTGGGACCAACTCTGGAATTAATAATGAAAAAAACTGAAATAGCAGCCAATGAAAAGGAAGTAATCGAAAACCGCAGGGCTTCCGTTATAGAAAAACATGAAGAATTAATGAAAAATATTGAAAATGTGGCCACTAAGGATATGGAAAAAAATATACTTACCGATAACTCAATAGGATATGTCCTCAATGAGGAATGGAAAGAAGGGATGACCCTTGTTAATGGTAGCATCAAATACTACAATGGATTGAACCAGCAGATAAATCTGGACAAGCCTGGAACATTCTTCAGCAACCCCAGCGGACATTTGGGGTCTCCTGTGGGCATGGCATATGGTGCATTCCTGGCAAGAAACGAGGAAAATTACCTTTCAGGAATAAGAAATTATAAACCTGTAGTTTGCATAACAGGTGATGGTGACGCCATATTCGGCAATGTTACCTCCGCGCTGTGGAGCGTTAAACACTATGGCCTTGGAGTTATATATATTATTCTAAACAACGGATCATGGGCTATAGAATGGCCTTATTTTGAAAACACTACAGAAAAGTATATTAAAAATTCAAAGGATACGGAATTTATAGATATTGACAATCCCAGAATTGATTTTGCGACAATAGCCAGGGGATTCAGCATTGAATCATACACCGTTAATGATGTGCCAGAACTTAGGTCTGCATTCCAGAAGGCTGTTTCATCTGCTGTTATTGGGAATCCGTCACTTATTGACATTATTTTGCCTAAATTCAGGGCAGATTGATTTCATTTGCAGTGCAGCCAAAATCTCCAGTATATTCTTCTATTTTTTTCCTCCTGTCCTCGAAAGAATAGTGTGTTGCCAGAATGCCTTTTACCTTTTTTGCTGGATATCCGTTCATTCTGTCGAGGGTTTCTATTCCCTTTATCAGTACGAAACCAAATCCGTATTTCGCTGCTGTTATATCTGCTCTAATTTCCCTGTGCCTCCTGTATAACAATAAAGGTATCCGGGTAGCAAATATTATCACCACAAGGATATCAATAAATAGTGAAAGTAACAAATATGACTTATTGAATATATACGGTATTAAAAGTATATTCATAATAGCAAATAAGAGTAAAGAATAAACAATAAAAAACCTGTAAGAATCCCTGTTCTTTATATGGGCCATTTCATGGGCCATAATGCCGGCTATCTCTTCTTTATTGAGATATTCAGAAAAATCACGGGTAAACACCATAAAGGATAAATTTTTATTTACTGTCACAGTAAATGCATTGAAAATTTTGTAGGTATTACGTTTTAAAATTTTTAAATTAACACCCTTTATTCCGAACTTATTTTGAAGTTCATCCAAAATTTCTGAGTATACTCCGTCTAAATTATACGTGTTTTTATTGAACATATTTCTGTTATGACTAATTTTCCTATATATAAGTATCAGACATAGTAGGAGAATGTTCAAAATGATAACTATATAATAATAATGCACAAAAATCAAAGCCCTGTGAACAGTATAATAAGTAAAAATAAAAACCCTGAAGAAAGATATTGCAATAGATAAAATAACTGCTTTATA
>JAKAAU010000004.1 GCA_021802165.1 Thermoplasmata archaeon | reverse complement strand
TTTAAATATTTATTATATGTAAAAGAAATATATAATTAGATATATAAAAATAATAAAAATCAATCTTCTCCGGTTTTGTGTATATACCGGACACCGATCATGGATTCTACCTCCCTATCCGAAAGATTGAATTTTCTGATCTTTATATCGCTTTCTAGAAGCATTAATTCTGCAAGGTCATCTGGATAACCTTCTGCAAATATAATTTCATCAATATGTGAATTCATAATCATTTTGGAGCATACGACGCAGGGGTGGGTTGTAACGTATATCTTTGAACCTTTGATTGACGATCCATTGACTGCCGCCTGTATTATTGCGTTCTGTTCAGCGTGCAGGCCCCTGCAGAGCTCATGCCTTTCTCCTGATGGAACATTCAGCTCGTCCCTTATGCAGCCCACTATATCACAATTAACAGTATGTGCCGGGGGGCCGTTGTATCCAGTTGCCAGCACATTATTATCCCTGACAATAACAGCCCCCACCTTTCTCCTTGTACAGTTGGAACGTGAAGCGGCAAGATATGCCATCCGCATGAAATATTCATCCCATGAGGGTCTCTTTAATTCTTCCTCCATATTATTAAATAGATAATAAGGATATAAATATTGTTTATCATTATGAAATACAGTTAATATAAATAATCAACATGACAATTATATTTATTTATGGAGATGCATTATATGTAAAATGGCAGAAGGAGAATTTGATCTGGATTTTTTCAGGGATAATAAATTCATAAGGAAGCAATGTTCAGTATGTTCATCATACTTCTGGACCTCAGACCCCGGTAAAACTACATGCGGTGATCCTGCATGTGAAAGTTACTCATTTATATGGAATTCGCCTGTAAAACGCAGGTACACACTGGACGAGATGCGTGATGAATTCCTCAACTTCTTCAGGGACAGCAGCATGAAGCATAAAATTCTGGATTTTTACCCGGTTGTTCCAAGATGGCGGGAAGATGTCCTGCTTGTGAACGCCTCAATTTACGATTTTCAGCCCCAGGTTACATCGGGCATGGTACCACCTCCTGGCAACCCCATCGCAATGTCACAGCCCAGTATAAGAATGCTTGACCTGGATCTTGTGGGCAAAACAGGTAGACATCTCACATCATTCGAGATGCTATGCCATGATGCATTCAATTATGAGGATAAATACGTTTACTGGAAAAACGAAACGGTTGAATATTCATACAGATTCTTGACCGACCGGCTTGGCATCGATGGGAGAATAATAACATACAAGGAAAAACCATGGTTCGGTGGCGGGAATGCAGGCAATGCAGTTGAGGTCTTCGTCAGGGGTCTTGAGGTTGCCACACTTGTATTCATGGATCTGAAAGAAGATCCAGAAGGTGATATCGACATAGAGGGAACCAAATATTCACCCATGCCGTTGAGGATCGTTGATACCGGTTACGGCCTTGAAAGGCTGGTGTGGCTATCTGCCGGAACCCCCACAGTATACGAATCAATTTTCCCGGAAACCATTAATTACATAATGGTGAATTCTTCTGTTGGTGGCATCGATGATAAGATAATTCAAAAGATATCAGAGCTATCTGCCGAAATCGATCCTTACAGGGAATCTGTTCTTCTGAAACAGTTAAGGCCCTATATGGAAGAGAATAATCTGCAAATGGGAGGAGATTTTCTCCAAAGGCTGAAAAAGATCAGGGCCCTGTACTCCCTTGCAGACCACACAAAAACTCTGCTACTGATGTTTTCCGATTATGTCATACCATCCAATGTGAAGGTTGGCTATCTGGCAAGGACACTCATAAGGAGATCCATGAAATTTATAGAGGACACAGGGTTCAAAAAGGATTTCATGGAACTCATGGATTTTCAGTACAATGTATTTTCAAAAATAATTAAAAATTATGATAGAGAGTTCATATCCGATATCTTATCCATAGAGAAAGAAAAATATGGGGAGATAACAAGAAGTGCAGAAACAAAGGTCAGAAAATACATAAAATCAGGGAAATTAGCGCTGGAAGATGCAATCACCCTGTATGAATCAGAAGGAATAAACGAGGAACTCATAAAGGATACCTACAGAAAAATAACTGGGAATGACATGGAACTGCCTGATAATTTTCAGGAAATAGTTATTGCGGGGCATGAAAAGAAAAATGTGAAGAAGAAAAGGCATGAACAGTACCCCCCTGTGAATACCCGGCCACTTTATTATGACAATACTGAAATTTCTGAGTTTACAGCTATTGCACTGTATTCAGAGGATAAAAGAATAATCCCGAACCAGACTGCATTTTACCCGGAAGGAGGCGGCCAGCCGTGTGATCTGGGCTATTTTATTGCAAATGGCAAAAGAGTAAATGTCACCGATGTTCAGAAATACGGTAATTCTATAGTGCATTTTCTGGATGGGAATATACCAGTAAATTCAAGGATAAAGGGCGTGATTGACTATGCCCGGAGAAGACAGTTGATGATACATCACTCTGCAACTCACCTGCTCCTGGGAATAATGAGAAAATATTTTGGGGAACATATTTGGCAGAGTGGTGTCAAAAAAGATATTGATGAATCGAGAATCGATGTGACCCATTACAGAAAAATTACACTGGAGGATATTAGAAATATAGAAGATATGTGCCTCGAGGCCATTGAACAGAACAGGAAAATAACTGTTGCCAACGTAAGCTGGAACCCTGCTATAGAGAAATATGGTTTCAGGCTCTTCGAAGGCGGCGTACCGGTCTCATCCAAAATACGGGTTGTAACAATTGATGGCATAGATTCAGAGGGCTGTGGCGGTACACATCTGAAAAACACAGGCGAAATAGGATTCATTAAAATAATAAAAACCGAGACCATACAGGAGGGAATACAGAGAATCATATTTGCTGCCGGACCTGCTGCATTGAGGTATGTGCAGATCCTCCACGATACAGTAGTAAAAGAGCAGGAGTACATGAAGGTAGATTTAAGGGATGTTTACACCCACTCAATGGAAATTTTTCATGAAAACCTTGAGAATATCAAATTGATAGACAGGTACAGAAAGGAAAAGGTGGAGGGCATTATCAATAATCCTGTCATGCAGGGAAATATAAGGCTGTACATCACCGATCTGGACAGGGATGAGCTTAATCTCCTGATACAGGGAATTTTCAGGAAGAACGTTCAATGCATTGTAATAAACCATGGAAATGAAATAACAGGAATAGGAATTGAACCGGTTGTTAATAAGATCTCATCGTCCATCCTGGATCACGGAATACACATCCAGGAAAAGACCAGAAATAAAAAACTATTTAGTGCAATATCGGATAGTGGAATAAGTGAAAAGTTAATAAAGGAGATTTTAGTAGATGCTATAATATGAGAGATTCTCAGATCATAGAAGGTATTGTTAAAAAATATTACGGCTTCTCGGATGTTGAGAATACTAAATATTCTATAATATTCCACATAGATACTCCCGGGACCGAAAAGACATTTGAATCGCTTCTGGCGGACCTGGATAGAATAGGTGTCACTGCATTTACAAATGACTTTCCTGATAGCCAGATAATCGTCATAAATAATTCAAACCTTGGCAGGGAGAGAGTGGGCGTTAAAACTATTATGTTTCTGATCTCCATAATAACCCTGGCGTATGCAGGATACTCATATTCATCGGATTATTATTCCCACATCTCATTGCCTGCAGAAATTTTTTATGGTGTGCTGCTCTACGCAGTGCCTGTTGCAGGTGTACTTTTAACCCGGGAAGCGGCGAAATATCTGTATCTGAAAAAAAGGCATATAAAGTATAGATTTCCAATTTTTGTTCCATCCCCCGGAATTGGGACTCTGGGAACCATAAATTCCAATAAAAGCCAGTTCCGGGAATCAAAATCCATGATAAGGGCAGGTACAGTTTCTCTTTTATCCGGTTTTGCCCTGTCCATTCTCCTTATAATAGTGGGTTCAGTTACAGCCCCATTTATACAGTACAGTGGAATAGTAAGGTCTCCAATATCATATCTCAATTTTCCGGTGATTTATCCAGTTTTGATTGACCGGTTCATCCCTGTATCAATGGCTCCGGCCCCACTTGCACTGGCAGGATATACGGGCCTTGTAACAACCGCCCTGAACGCTATGCCTGCCGGATTCCTCGATGGCGGACTTGTATTCTCAGGGATAGCAGGAAGGCGCTTCAGGTACGTTTCATATGTTTCAATGATACTGCTCATACTTGCATCAATTCTGTATCCCTATCTGATCATTCTTGTTGTTCTTCTTTTCCTCCTTGGAATCAAAGGTGCCCTCCCATTGAACAACCTGGTCAAACCCGGGCATTATGCGAAATACCTTACCGTAATTATAATCGTTGTAATCCTACTGGGGTTTGCACCGCTTCCATTCCACAATATAAATGGCAGCAGCGTTGCCATACCTGATTCATGCTATATTATAGATAAACAGAGCCCGGATAACGTAAGTGTTAATATAACGGTAAATGAGCATGGGTCCCGCATTATACCATCATTCTCAGTGCATCCTGGAAAATTTTTCATAAGAGGGCACAAAAGAGATAACGCAACAGCTATCACATACACGCTGGAACTTATTACATATAAAGCCAACTATTCCGGAATTAAACATTTTAATATCACTGTAAATACCGGGACATTTATATTCCATAAAACCGTGGCTGTATATTTTCTGAATCCGGTTAGAAACATCAGTGTAAATAATTCTGATGAACCGCTGAATTTAACAAAGTACCAGAATGAGCCCTTTAATTTGACACTTTATAATAACGGCACATCCCCAGTAAGCGCCACATTATTGTCATTTTCAGGCAACATGGGTGTTTATATGATGTTATCTCCCAGGAACACATTCATAAATCTATCGGGGCATCCCTATGAAGGATTAACCTTTACCATGAACCCTGGCAATTCCACAACCCTACAGTTTGAGGTAACCACTCCCGGTATATGGAAACTGGCAATACTGGAATCAAATAACATGGCAATGATAATAACAATACATATACTTCCCAGGCAGATATCCCCGCCATTACCTCCTCCGGTAAATATCCTGACATGGCCTGGCACGAATGAAACAGGCAGTGTATTTCAATTCAACTTAACACGGTATTATCCAGGAGCAATACAGGGGAACTATCCAGAATTCTAATGATTATCTCCGCTTTTCCATCCTATTTATTATCTCTGAAGAGAATTCAGAGCATTTCACAGGCGTTACATCCTGCCTCCCTGTAAGGTCCCGTGGGATTTTATTGTCGAGGAAGGCAGCGGTAATCGCCCTCTCTATTATATCGGCAGGTTCAATCCACCCTATATGCCTGAGCATGGAACAGCCTGAAAGTATAAATGAAAGTGGATCAGCAGCGTCATATCCTGCCTCAAGTGGAGAGGATGATTGTACAGCCTCGAAAAGGGAACACTCATCTCCAAGGCTGGCCCCGTACTCAATATTAACCGCACCTGTAAGGAAATCAAGCACGAACCTGCTGAGCACGGTATCCATCAGTAAAATATCCATGCTTTCCGGTTCTGTAACAAGTTTTTTCATAAATTCCCTGGTTTTGATCATTTCGAACTCAATGCCATCGTGCCTCTGCAGTTCATCATAACACCACTGCCCAAATTCTGGATTTTCCCTGTCATCTACAACTGTTATCTTTTTATGGCCGTATTTTTTATAGTAATTTACTGCCTGTTTTACAACCTTCAGGGTTCTGAACTTGCTCTGACTGAACATGTATATGCCGGAATCTGGTGTAATGGTTAAATCGTAATTCTCCGAAATGAATTTTATCAGGTCATCCGTGCTTTCAGAGGAATGATAGAAAACGTGGTTGCTTGCAAAGGAGTTACGTATTACAGTAATGTTGATCCTGTCAAAAGATTTTACAAGAATCTCCATGCCCGGTATGTACTTAACCATCCTTAAATTGGCATAAAGCCCTAAACGTTTCCTCAATATTGTATTTATGTCCCTGTTATCCGGCATAAGGTTCAATGTGGATTTCATAACTATGTATATCTTCTGGATTTCATTGACTGATTCATCAGGTATATACGTCCCGAATTTTTCATACGCATCATTGCCTATGAGAATCTTCCGCCATTCTATGGATTTGCCGCCACCATATGCGAGCTCAATGGCGCTATTTATAACGTCTATCATTGCGCCGGTAATTTCAGGCCCTATGCCATCTCCTTCTATATACCCCACTGTGAGCATGTCAGGCACAACCATTCCAGCATCTGTAAATTCTACATACATTATATAAGCCATGCATAACAGCTTATAATTTTTTTCAATGTCGCAATTAAAATATTTTTATACCAAGGTAACATTATTAATCATGAGAACAGAAACCGATGTAATTGGCAATGTCCAGATTGATGACAGCATTTATTATGGGATAAATACCCTCAGGGCAAAAAACAATTTTAACATATCCGGAATAAAATCCAAGGACCGTGATCACATAAAGGCTATGGCCATAGTAAAGAAAGGGGCTGCCTATGCTAATTTTACTGGTGGCAAATTGAGCAGGGAGCTGTATGAAAGCATAAGCAAAGCATGCGACAGGTTAATCTCTGGAGAATTTGATGAACAGTTTGTTGTGGATGTTTTCCAGGCAGGAGCAGGGACATCCTTTAATATGAACACGAATGAGATACTGGCAAATCTTGTACTGGAATCACTCAACCACAAAAAAGGGGAATATAAATACGTGCATCCCAACGACGTAATTAACATGAGCCAGTCCACCAACGATATTTATCCAACAATGATGCGTGTAAGCATTATGCTGAAATCAACTAAATTAATTAAAAACACTGAGGCACTGATAAAATCGCTTAAATCTAAATATGAGGAATTTGCAAATATTTATAAGACAGGCAGAACGCATTTGCAGGATGCCGTAAGGGTAACACTTGGAGATGAGTTCAATGCATGGGCCTTTGCCGTGGCACGTGATTTAAAGGAATTTGAATCGGCACTTGATTACATACTGGAGCTGAACATCGGCGGAACGGCGGTGGGAAACGGGGCAAACACACCGGAAAATTATAAGGAAAACGCTGTTAAGAAAATATCGGAAGAAACAGGCTTCAACTTCCGCCCAGGGGAGAATCTCATGGGTATTATGCAGTTTATGACAGATTTTTCCAGGGTGATGAATTCCATGTCCAATATGGCACTGGACCTCAGCAAGATTTCTGATGATCTCAGACTACTGTATTCAGGACCGGGTGCAGGCCTCCATGAAATAGTTCTACCAGCGGTACAGCAGGGTTCCTCCATTATGCCCGGCAAAATAAATCCATCAATAGCCGAGGCAATGAACATGATATGCCATTCTATCACAGGATCACAGCAGGCCGTCAACCTTTCGGTGAAAGCTGGCCAGCTGGAGCTCAACGTTATGATGCCACATATAGACTATGAAATCTCAAAGTCTCTTGAAAGACTTGCAAACGGAATCAAGATGCTGGATGAGGAGGCTATACAGGGAACAACTCCGGATCGCAACAAAATAAAGGAAAACATCGAAAAAAGCTTCGGGTCTGCAGCACTGCTAAATCCATATCTGGGCTACGATACCATGGCAAAAATAGTTGAAGAATCACTGGAAACAGGAAAGAGCATAAAGGATCTTGTGCTCAAAACCGGCAAGATAGATGAGAAGAAATATAATGAAATATTCAATTTCCTGAATTAAAGGAAATTTATAATACATTTATAATAATTATAAAGATTGTGTCTCCTAACTTTTAAAATTACAGGCTGATTTTATTTATATCCCTACCCATGGGTCTTTCTTGAATGCCTTGGAAACAACCATTGTATCATATTTTACAATACCGTCCTTTCTGGCAAGGCTATCCTCAAACTCCTGGATTGTCTCAAGGTTCAGGAAAAGCCCCTGGAGCAGCAGCTGGTTCTGCCCCCTTCTTCTGTAAAGTGAAAGTATATTTGGGTTGGCGGCTAGAGATTCTGCAATTGAATCAAGCTTATCTCCTTCGGTATCTATCCTTATGCATACCTTTATGCTATTTTCTATAGCATGCAAATCCACGAGTGCTGAGAATCCGGTTATAATTTTTCTTCTTACAAGTTCATTTATCCTTCTCCTTACAGTTGCTTCGCTTGTGTTAAGCATCTTTGCTATTTCTGCATTGGACATTCTGGCGTTATATCTAAGAAAGCACATAATTTCCTTATCAAGATCATCAAATGGTAAAATTGAAGGATCTATATGCCCCCATCTAACTGACAGGTCACATTCATAATTTTTGCTATCCTCTGCTTTCTTTGAACTATTCTCTTCCGTCATAAAATTATATTTTAAAGCAATATATAACTTTTTTCACATTCAAAGTGAAATATATAATTCATGAATATCGAAATTAACACTTAATATGACCGTATATGAATACGTTCTTCAAATCGATTTCCGTTCCAGCTATGGCAGGTGGCCTTAGGCTTTATGGTTTAAAAAATTGGATCAATGCAGCGGATAAAAATTGTTATTAACGTAATTGTAATTAAAAAATGTGAAAATCTATTTCGAATCATATGGATGCACATTGCAAAAATCTGAGTCATCCCTCTATCTCAATAAATTGCTTCAGGATAAAAATAATCAGGTGGTTAAAAATCCTGAGGATGCCGATTTAAGCCTTATAGGGACATGCGTTGTAATAAAACATACAGAAGACAGAATGGTAAAGCGTATTTCATCCCTGTCAACAAAGTCCGGAAAGGTTGAGGTACTGGGCTGCCTGGCCACAGTTAATGGAAATACTATAGAATCTGACAATGTAAAAGTCATTAAGCCACGGGAGTTCAGAAGCTTCTATGAGGGAGCCCTTGATGACATAGAAATTAATTCTGATATATATGATGGAATACCCATAAATCAGGGATGTACGGGAAGTTGCAATTTCTGCATTTCCCATATAGCAAGGGGAAAACTTCTATCCAGGCCCGTTGATAAGATAGTCAAACAGGTAAACATGGAGCTTGAAAGGAATATACGTGAGATAAGAATTTCTTCCCTTGATACCGCAGCCTACGGGAAGGATATAGGTACAGATCTGGCTGAACTGGTAAATAGCATAACTTCATTAAATCGTGATTTTTACCTCAGGGTTGGAATGCTTGAACCCAGAAATACTTACGATATACTTGGGAAACTTGTTCAGGCATATGGATCTCAGAAGGTATTCAAATTCCTTCATATTCCGGTGCAGAGCGCAGAAAATTCTGTACTGGAGGCAATGAACCGTGAATATACCATAGAGGAGGCGGAAACAGTGTGGAAAAAATTCGTAGGTGCTTTTCCTGATATGTCAGTGGCCACGGATATAATACTGGGATACTACAATGATTCCAGGGAAGGTTTCGAAAAAACCCTTAAATTCCTGGATAATTACAGCCCTGATATTATCAACGTTACCCGATTCTCACCCAGACCATACACAAAAGATTACAGTAAAACTCCTCTGAACTCAAATCTTCTCAAGGAGTGGTCACAGGAAATCATAGAGCTGCACAGTACACAGATGGAGAAAAAACTCGACCGTTTTCTCGGCAGGGAGGAAAAAGTTATGGTTACTGAAGATGGGAAGAATGGTACCATGGTTGCCCGGGATTCTAATTACAGGCCGGTTGTGCTGAAAGGGAACTATAAAAAATACACCGATGTTTACTGTAAAATTGTCGGGCATGGAAATAATTATCTTATTGGAGAATAGGAATCCACTCCCACTATTTCATCCATTATATACCTGTCATTGCTCTTGAACCCAAAGATCTGCTCGAATTCTATTGGTGTAAGTATGGGTATCCTGAACTTTTCACCATCATCAATAGAGACTCTAGGGCAGCCTGTAAATACAGCGGCGTCACACATAAGATTCTCGATATCCACCGGATTTATATTGTCCGCTGTCACTATTATGGCATCCCTTCCCATTTCCTTTACCTTGCCGTAAATGCTGTATGCAAGTTTTTTCCTGTACTGTCCTATTTTCGTATCTATAATAATAGCAAATTTTTTTGCATCCATGGCCGGTTCTATCCTTGCATATCTCTTTCTGAGAAACCTCTCAATTTCCGGTTTTATGTTCCTTATGGATTTCTGGTTCAGGTCCAGTATGTAAACAGGCCTGTCTGTTGATAACTGGGCACCGATGCCATGGAAGAGCCCGGTGCTCACGAGAAGGTAAGCATCTACCCTGTTTGCTATGGAATGTGCTGAACTGAAATTGCAGCCCAGAACCTGGCCGGGGTATTTCAGCCTTCCATCAACACTGCCTATAATTACATTGTATCCAAGTTTCTCAAGTTTTTCCCTGACATACTCCATTTCCTTATAATACTGCACGGACGAGAGAAGGCCTATATTTTTAATCCTATCCTCAGACAGTACTGAGAAAACATCATCATCCAATTCCACAGTCCTGTAATAGTACTCTATAAAAATAACTGGTTTTGTATATTTTATATTGGGGATTTCAGAATGCCCGAACTGGACAATGCAGTCAACATCCCTGTAAACTTCCATGTTCCCTATATCACATGCACCATAAAATGACTGCGAGCTAATAATAACTTTGAACTGTTCTGAAAATCTATTAAATATATTGAATGATTCCGGTTTCAACCCATCCGGAATCTGAAGCAGTATTTTCTCCGCCTTAAGGTTTTTTAATTCTTCTATTGCCCCTTCTACATCCATTCACAGCTTATCGTTTTATATCTATTTAAATATTAAGATTTGAGCTGTGACCACCGAAAATGGTTGCGTTCGGGGTTAAATACTTCTTTATAAAGTTGATGGCTACATAGGCATTTCCACCATCTATTGCTATGATTGGATGTACTGGCTCGCCTGGCATTGTGGCCACATCGCCAACTGCAAATATGCCCTCTATATTTGTCTGGAATTCATCGTTTACGAGTATATTCCTGCCATTTTTGCTCATCTCTATATTTACAGATTTGAATGTATTGGCCTTACCCACATGCCCGATTGCAACTATCAGGGAATCAATGTTTAATCTCTGCACGCTCTTATCCTGTGCATTTGAAATTGATATGCTGCTGACCTTATCCTTACCTGATACCTCTGTCACTGAGCTATTCATAAGTAATGATATCTCCTTATTGTTCATTACGCTGTCAAGAGTTTTTTCAGCCGCCTTGAATTTTTCGCTATGGTGAATGACATAGACCTTCTTTGCCGTACCTGCAAGCTCACTTGCGTAATCCAGGGCGGAATCTCCGCCACCTACTATGGCAACCACCTGATCCTTGAACCTGTTTATATCCTTGACTGTGTACTCAACACCGCGACCCTTGAATTCCTCCTCTCCAGGGCATCCAATTTTTCTTGGGGTGAAATCGCCTATGCCTGTACATACAAGTACCGCCTTGCATGTGTATGCCTTTTCCCCATTTACCTCCACGGTAAACTTATCATCACCGGGTATTATATCCGTTACCTTGCTGCTCAGCCTGATTTCACCGTCGAATAATTTTGCCTGCTCATACATTTTATCCCTGAGCTCAGTAGCATTTATCCTTGGTATACCCTGAACATCATATACCATTTTCTCCGGGTAAAGTTCAGGTATCTGTCCACCAGTATAGTCAAGGGCTTCCAGGGTTACGCTTTTAATATCCCTGAGTCCTGCAAGAAACGTGGCAAAAAGTCCGGTTGGACCTGCTCCTATTATAACAAGATCGTAATCCTCCATGCCACGAATATATAAATACAATACAAAAACTTTGGTATAATCTAATTTATCATTATGGTAGTTATAGCCTGTAAAGTGTACTGCCAAAATCCTGTGATGCGGCCTCTATGGAAATATATCTTTTATTTCTGTTGGAAAGATACGCCTTGACAGTTTCCAGTGCAGTATCAGGAGTATTATTTTTCTCACTGAGGTGTGTGAGGACAATCCTGGTATTGTCCTTTGCTGCCATGGATATTGCCTCGGCTGATTGCTCATTAGAAAGATGCCCATGATCGCTTCTGATTCTCCTCTTGAGCATTTCAGTATAGGGGCCGGTTCTCAGCATCTCAGGGTCATGGTTTGCCTCAATGGCCATAATATCTGAACCATTCATTTCATACAGGAGTTCATCGCTTACAATTCCGAGATCGGAAACCACCGATATCCTTATTCCTCTTTTAAGTATTATATACACCACAGGGTCCACAGCATCATGGTTCACTGAAACCGGTGTAACCGTGAAATTTCCTATGGCCACCTCACCATTTATACTGTAACCTTTTTCGAATCTCATTTTATCCAGGGTTCTTGCCCGTGAGTAAACATCTGCATGCAATTTCCTTGATATAGTCCTGGCACCGGCGGAATGGTCGGAATGCTCATGGCTTATAAATATGGATTTTTCAAGATCATCTATGCCGAGCATTGAAGTTTTCTCCAGGAATTTTTTCAGGCTAATGCCACAGTCTATTATGATCAGGTCATTTTCATCCCATATTACAGTGGAGTTCCCCCTGCTTCCAGAAGAAAGCATATAAAAGTTAAGCATAAACTCCACATACGTTTTTTCTATATTTTTTTATCCAATTTTATTCTTTATTATTGATTTAATTATATTTATATATTTATATAATATATACTATAAGGTGGCAATAATGTCAGACCTATCAGGCAATGCAGAAAAGATATACGATTCCTTAAAGGCTATGGGAGCTATTTCAGAGGAAAAGCTGAAAACAGCAGATGATATAATGAAAAAGGCATCACTTGGAAAGGGCCTTGTTAACGCAGGGCTAAAGGAACTAATGGATAAAAAGGTTGTAAAAAGGGTGGCAAGGCAGAAAAGTGCCGGTTATTTCATAATAAAGTAGATAAGCTTTGCCCTGCTTCTTCCACTCTAAATATAACTTTTATTTTATAACCATGAATTGATAAAACTTATATAGTCACATTTCCTTTATTAATTATAAGGTATGGCAACTCTAATACTGAATGTGGATCGTGATAATGATTACGGCATAAAGGCGGGCATAGAAGGTCCTGTTACGGGGTATGGCGATTGCTATAATGCAGCTCTTAAGCTAATCTCTGTGGATCCTGAGGATTCAGATGCAAATGCACTTTTCGGCACAATTAAGCTTTATGAGGATTTGAAGAGAAAAAATGAGAATGTTGAAATTGCCCTTATTACCGGTGACGATGATGTGGGTTCAAAATCAGATGAAATACTGAGCAAACAGCTTGACGACGTTCTCAGCATGGATCATTATGATGACCTGATACTGGTTTCAGATGGCGCTGAGGATGATTATATAACTCCTATAATATCATCAAGAATAAAAATAAGGTATGTAAAGCACATACTGGTAAGGCATAATGAAAATATAGAATCTCTTTATTATTATATTATAAGGGGGATAAGGGACAAAAAAATAGCAAGGAAATTTACAATTCCGGTCGGGTTGCTTCTGTTGAGCTATGGTCTGTCCTTGTTAATTTTCACCCTTTATTATATGATACTTACAAAATCATATGTAATAAACCCGGGAAGCGGCGCAGTAATGCTCGTAACTATCGTTCTGGGTGCGTATTTTGTTGGGAGGGCAGTGGAGCTAAACCAGCTTATTGTCAGGCTTGCAGTGAATATGAAAGAGTACTCACAGGAGGCAAAAATTTCCATGCTATCCTATGTTGTTTCCTTCTTTATCATAGTTATAGGGATTGCATACAGTTATGAGTCCACGGTTAGAAGGGTACCCATAATGAATAAAGTCCTACTGTTTCTTACTGTTTTTGTCTGGTGGATATTTGCATCCTTTGTTTCAAAGGAGCTCTTTGATGCCTTCGATCTTTATATAGAGGAAAGGCACGGTATGTCCAGAATGTGGTACGGGATTGCATTTTCACTCTCCATGGCACTGATATTCTCAGGTATAATTAATTATATAAGGTACATTGTGGGCTTTATACCGCTCTCTGTGATGACTGTGTATTTTGGGTATATCATAGCCGGAATTGTGATTGCCCTTTCCGCCTCTGCAGTGCATAAATATTTTTCGTCCATAAAGAACAAAAATGGAAATGTTATGGAGATAAAATGAAATTCTGCGAATGGTTCCCGCTTTATTTGAGAATTACCGATTCTCTTGGAATAAACAGGACAGATGACTATACATCATCCCTGGAGCTCCATAGATTGATTCATAATGATGAATCATTGTTTGACAGGTACCGTGGACGGAATGCCTTCATAATAGGAAATGGGCCAGATCTGGAGGATGCCCTTACAACGGTGTCTGGTGGATATGTTGTTGTTGCCGATTCAGCCATAGACACGTATATGGAACTGCGGGGAATACCTGATATTATAGTATCCGATCTGGATGGAAATGTCGAGTCGATAATAAATTCCTCCAGAAAAGGGTCTTCAATAGTCCTGCATGCGCATGGAGACAACCGGGAAAAAATATTGCAGTATGCAAAATATTTTCCTGATGCTTTGGCAACAACACAGAATATTCCCATGGCACATCTTTATAATTTCGGTGGGTTCAGCGATGGTGACAGGGCCGCATTTCTTGCGGATCATCTGGATGCCGGATTGATAACTCTAATAGGATTCGATTTCAACCATGTTAATAAAAAAAACTATTACGACAATAATTCTCTGATCAGAAAGAGCATAAAGCTTGCATGGGCAAAATACCTCCTAAACTGCCTTGCAAACTCCAGGGGGAGTGATTTCACAGAAGGCAGTATTATCGAAATTTAGTTCTTTACCAGCGGCATGATCTTTCCGTTGCTATATATGACGGGGTTTTTGTAGAGATCAACCTGTAATGAACTTTCTATGTCAGCTCCTGCACCCATGATCTTGAGTCTCTTCGACCCATGACTTTCCCTGATCTGGTTGCAGTAGTCCTGTACGTTAACATCATTGCCTTCCAGTTTGCTTTTCAGCATATTTGCATATATATAATCCTCATCAGATATTCCATCTGGTCTGTTAGAGACTATTATCGATACTCTTTCCATATCCTTAACTGCATTGTATGTTGCAGTAAAGTTTATAAAAGATGATATGTAAATATCGCCCGGATATTCAACAATTTTAAAAAGAACCTTAATTCCATTGGTAGATGTGAACAGAAGAGTTTTTCCTGATAAATCAGTGCCCATTATAACGCTGGGTGAATTACCATAATTAAATCCAGGAATTCTGATACCATATCTCTCCCCACTTGTGAGGTAATCAGGATTTTTTGATTTCATCTTTCTGGTCTCTGTTACAGTTCTCACAGGTATTATGGAAGATGCACCCCTGTAAATCATTAGTGGTATTGTTGTCGTTGCCCTGAAAATATCTATGAGAACCTTTGTTGAATCATCAAATTTTTTTTCCTTTCTGCCATCGATAATATTAACGTTCATCTATAACGGATATCCTTTTTATATATCTTATTTTTTATTTTTGAAATATATAGAATAATGAATATATTCACATAATTCATATTTTGATATGTTTGTCAATAAATAGCAAACAATATATATTACCTGAAATTAAATTAATATGAACGGAGCCAGGTCTATTTTAGAAATGCTCAAAAAATATCAGGTTGATCATGTTTTCGGCCTGATAGGAGAAACGTCATTCCCATTATATTATGAATGGGATAGTTTTGAGGGTATAAATCACATATCAGGCAGGGACGAAAGAAATGTTGCAATCATGGCAGAAGCATATGCCAGGGTATCCTCAAAGCCCGGAATATGCGAAGTGCCTGGAGTCGGGGCCTCCTACACCATCCCTGCCATTGTAGAGGCATATACCAGTGGTACCCCACTGATAGAACTTTCAAGCGATATTTCAATGAATTCCACGAAGAAAAACGTACTTACAGAGTATGATAAAACCTTCATGTTTTCAGGTGTGACAAAGAAAGTTCTGAATGTGGCGACACCTGGAGATATACCCAGGATAATTAGATATGGATTCAGGATAGCAACAACTCCACCATCCGGCCCTGTTTTTATCAATTTTCCTCTGAATGTGTATAAGGACGGGGTAGAAGAATCAGAACTCTATTCAGATGATACATTTTCCAGATTTCCATCAATAAGGCAATCATGTGATGATGCATCAATATCCAGGGCTGCAAAAATGCTGGTTAAGGCATCAAGGCCAGTTATAATATGCGGGCAGGGTGTTCTTTACTCCGGGGCATGGGCACCTCTTCTGAAACTTTCAGAGATGCTTTCTATCCCTGTGGGTACAACTATTTCAGGGAAAGGGAGTTTTCCTGAGAACCACCCATTATCAATAGGAGTAGTCGGCAGCAGGGGTGGAAATGAAATATCCAGAAACACCGTGGACTCTGCAGACCTGATATTTTTCATTGGTACAAATACTGACTCGGCTTCCACATCATGGTGGAAATCCCCTGATCCATCAAAACATATCAGGATTGTGCAACTGGATAGCGATGTATCCCAACTGGGCAATAACTATGAAATTTCTGTAGGGCTTCTTGGGGACGCCCTTGAAATCCTTTCAAGAATCAATGCATTACTTCGGGAATTTATTAAAAAAAGGAAATATGGAAATGAAATACTGGATGCCAGGAACAAATGGGAATCCACCTTTATCGAATCAATAAGGGACAACTCCCATGTAAACCCTGCTAAATTTATAAAATGCCTAATGGAATATGGTGAAAAATTTGGAGCCATCACGGCAGACCCCGGAATAGGAGCCATTTACACTTCGGCGTTCTACCGCTGCACCCACTCTGGAAGAAAATTTCTTTTCAACTACTCTGCTGGTGGACTTGGTTTCGCACTCCCTGCGGCTATAGGGGCATATTACGCAGGAGGATCCGTAACCGTTTGCCTCACATCTGACGGGAGCATGGGTTTTGCCCAGGGGGAACTAGAAACTGTGGCCAGATATAATATTGGTGTGAAGGTGTTCATATTCAACAATAAATCATTTGGATGGATACGGGCTACCATGGTTTCCGATTATGGAAGAGTGCTCAGCGGGACAGATTTTTACGATACCAATTACAGTAAACTTGCAGATGCATTTTCGATGAAATATATACGCATTGAAAGAGACTCAGAAATCATGTCCTGCATGAGAGATGTATTTTCAGATGCGTCTCCCGCAATTATAGAGGTCATTGTACTTCCAGAGGATAAACTCTTACCACCAGTACCAGAATGGAAACATATAACAGATATTCCGCATAGGCTCTGAAAGCCAATCAATTGGTGGACCCGGTGGAATTTATTCCCACCACGTTATAAAAATTTCTGAAATATCTTGAAATAACAAGGTGAGCTACCTCATGTTAAAACATTGAGGCTTCCTGATTCATGGACAAAGCTTGCCCTGACATACGGACCTATATTCAGTCCTTCCAGGGTATTGGCATTCATCTCCACAGGCGTATATT
>JAKAAU010000220.1 GCA_021802165.1 Thermoplasmata archaeon | reverse complement strand
GAAAATTTCAGTAGCGATATCCGGCGGAAAGGACAGCTCTGTAACACTTTACTTGCTGAATAAAATTCTCTCTGAAAGAAGAAATTTAGAGATAACAGCTTTTACCGTGGATGAGGGCATAGAGGGTTACAGGAGCACAGGGCTTGATAAGGCAGGGAAACTTTGCAAACAGCTCAATATAAAACATGATGTAATATCATATAAGGAAAATTACGGTTATACTTTAGATGAAATAATGAAAATAGATAAAAAAACGATATCATGTTCGCACTGTGGCCCCATGAGACGGCAGCTCATGAATAAAATATCAGAATATTCAAAATCTGATTATGTTGCCTTGGGGATTAATCTGGATGATTATTCGCAATCAATACTGATGAATGTTGCAAAGGGAGATGTGTCCAGGTATGCTAGAATGGCTCCTCATTCATATATTCGCGATGGGCTTGTTCCCAGGATATTACCACTGAGAAAAATACCTGAAAAGGAGGTTGTGCTTTATGCCCTGCTCACTGGCATAGACTTTGATTCAAGCTGGTGCCCGTATTATAGCATGGCACAGAGGAATACCTTCAGGGAAGTTATAGAAAAGCTGGAAAAAGAAACCCCTGGAACAAAATTTGCTATTGTGAAATTTTTTGATGAAACCAGACCGGCAATAAAGAAGAGTATCAGTACAGAGAGCATTAAACTCAATAAGTGTAAAATATGCGGTGCACCTACTCCAGGCGAGATATGCGAGGTGTGTGCTGATCTAGAAACCATAAGAAATCTTGAAAAGGCAGCATAGAAATATTTATTAAATTTCTAACAATAGAGGTCTCACGGGGTTGTAGCTTAGCTTGGTTGGAGCACCCGGCTGATAACCGGGAGGTCACCGGTTCAAATCCGGTCAGCCCCATCGGGTGCAGGTGCGGGTACAAACATTTTTGAACCCCCTATGCCTTTTTCTGTTTTTTGACATCGCTTGAAAACCCTGTTGTATACGTCTTTTATTGAATTGGCAACAGTCTCGCTTGTGACGTGTGTGTACCTCTGGGTGGTGGCTAGGCTCGAATGCCCTAAATGGATTTGCACCTGCATGATGTCCACCGGAATGCTTCCGCGATAGCCTAAAATCAACATTGTTGCGCACTTATGCCTTGCAGCATAGGCATGGAACTTGGGACCCCTGCTTTCGCCCCAATTTCCTTTATCCTTTTTCTAGCATAGGGGTATGTCATCCTTCCTGATTTTGTGGTAAAAAGTGCCTTAGGATCTGTTGTGTACCTGTGATTGGTCACATAATTGTTCAGGGATTGTATTACCTTATCGAGTATATTATTCACGGACTACAAGAAAGATATTCCATTCTGTAAACTAAAGATTATTTCATTATTAACATCAAATTTGTATTTAAACAAAATATTACACAGAAGTAATAAAATAAGATTTCCACAATTATATGCCATAAAAACTATTGAACTGAATGATTTATTTATTGGGACTTTTTCCCTACTTCATCAGCCAGACCGCTTCTCTTATCGGTCCTATTATCTATTGCCACAGGTTGATTTCCAATCTTTATACCCCTGACTATATTGAAAAGATTTGAAAGTGCAAGGACGGCGAAAACCATACCGAGAATAAGTGAAAAGAAGAGATATGTTTCAATGAATAAAAGTACTGCATTTTCATGATAACTCGATAGTACGGAACCTACAAAATTAATTAGTAATGACGTAAGGCCAATTAATATTGTATATACAAAAAGCCGGTTGACTTCCGAAAATATTGGTTGCCTGAGGCTGTTTGGATGGAATATTGGCGTCATGGTTATCAATATGGTATAGCCAGCAAACATCAATCCCATAATTGTTGCATAAAATGTAAGCATTGAGCTTTCCAGATAATAAGAGGATATATTAGCTGAAATTATGGCATCACCGGGAATATATAGTGCACCAATTTTATTGTTAATAAAAAATGCAATTAAAAATGAAATTACAATCACATTCCGTATTCTATAAAAACTATGGAATATTCCTTTCAGTTTGATTTGTGCCATAAAAGGGATATAATAGGTGGTTTATAAAATTATCTAAAATAAAAATGCCCAGACAATTCTGCAGGTATTTACCATGCATCTTTTCCAAAGATATGTTAAAAGCATAAATGGTAGAATGAGAGGATAATATAGCACACACTAAAGGAAAAAATGCGTGATAATTAACCATATAAGTGGTTAAATTGATATAAATAACGGAAGCAACATGATTTATAAAAAAGTTTGTACTTATACAAAACCTTAAGATAACGAGATCAATTTTACTTTTGTAACTACATAGTTGCCTCGATTCCATATATCATATATGTTTTAGTACCGTACCACGACTACTAAGGTATAATTTAGTTCATGAAATGCTAATGTGCCTAATAATAATTAATTATAATGATGATTTTTTTGCCATTTCATTCGTATATAATCTAGATACCTGTCAATGCCATCAATTAACATTACGAATCCGATAATTCCAAGTATAACAGTAAAATAAACTGGGATATTCGTAAATATATGTTCATATACATTTAGAATAATAACATAAGGGATAAAGATCAACAAAAATATTTCATTCGATACTTTCCTTTTTTTTATTGGTTTAGATAAATTTATCAATACTATCACCCAGTATATCCAATGTATACCAAATATAATGAAACAATATATAAATTATCCATTACACTTAGGAATATTCTTTTCATAAAATACGTTTATAAAAATCCTATAAATTTTTTGTCATAGTTTAAATCTTGGATTGCAATGTAATATTATGACAACAAGAATTGGAATACCTGTGAGTGGAATCACGATTAGCGGACCTGGAGAGGGAACAGAAGTACATATTTTCGAGGTAGAGAATACAAAATATAAATTAATAGAAAGTTATGAAAACCCAGCCATGAAAGCAACTTCAACCAGAGGAATACATATGCTAAAATCTGTATTGGCAAAAAATGTGGATGCCATAATAGTATCGGAGATTGGAGCTCCAGGGGTTCGCTTTCTTAAAGATAAGGTGAAGATATACTTTTCAAACAATATGAATGAGAATGAGGCACTTGAATTTTATATACAGGGAAAACTTGAAGAGGTTACATTGCCAACTCATGAATCCCCGAACCATGACGGAAATGTACATGAGTTGAAATAACCAAACTTCATAAATAATTTTAAAATTGTATTTTATCTGTTGATAGTATACTATCAATAACTTTATTTAATTTTGTGTCCGCAGTTTGGGCAGTAGGTCATATCATCAGTAACAGGATAACCGCATCTGGGGCATC
>JAKAAU010000219.1 GCA_021802165.1 Thermoplasmata archaeon | reverse complement strand
AGGATAGATTTCTAACGGGTTCTGGAAGAATCCTGATGGGCTGGATATGGACGTATCAATTCCTTTAAGGATAGATTTCTAACATGATATCTCATTAGTACTATAAAAACATTATTAAATTGAATAAGACACATATAAAAATATTTTAATATGATTATTTTTTTATTTATATATTCAAAATACATTACCATCTATTATTCTAGAAAATTGTCGCTCTTATATTTTTGTTCACCAAATTTGAGTTCATGAAATATCTGGCTATCCATAATTTTCCATACATATACAATTTCATCACTTTTTAAAGATTTTTTTAGTAAATATTCAAGTTCCATTATTTGAGATTTATTTAAGTTTCCACGAAAAACACTATTTTGTATGTGAATTAGATATAACTGACAGATTTTTTTAAAAATTTCTGTCCGGTCTGCATGCACATCATACGAAACTATAATAAACATCTAATATTTTACCTCCATATTGAAGGGAATATACGGTGTAATATTCATATAATTCTTTATTAATTTATATAATTCTATTTTTAACAGTTCTCTATTAGAAATATTCCGATTTAACTTTCCATAAAAATACGATTCGTTCAACCATCTCTCCCACTCTTTAAGAAAGTCCTTTCTTCCATCATCATTTAAAAGTATACCATTTCCCTCTTTATGAAAACTATTTTTTGTGATAATATTCTTCTTTATAACCTTCAGAATAAACTTATCTACAAGAAATGGCTTAAAAACTTCAGAAATATCAAGTACCAGAGAGTAACGTGAGGTTTCAGGCGAATGGTAAAAAGATATGGTTGGATTTAATGAAACATAACGTGACTGTGTTACAAGTTCTGAATAAAGCCTGGAATTCCCAAAGGAGATCAATGTATTACCAAAATTATCTGGAGGATGTTTCACGCGCTTATTAATTTTAAAGGTATCAGGAAGTAATGAGTCCAGCCTTTCGTAATAGTTTTTTCTCATCCTTGCTTCTATCAGCATTAATTCTTCAACGGAATTGCCCTGAATCTCACTTACATCAAAATTAATTCCATACTGTGAAAGGAAGCTTTTCATATTCACTCTTATCCCTTCAACAAGACGGTTACAAAGGTCTAATCGCCTCTGTTTATTAAGATATAGTTTAACCTGTTCTATAGTAAGGTCCCCGCTGAAATATTGTTCCTTTGGCCAGAAACTCCCAACATAATTGCCATAGTAACCAAAGAAATTTAATACAATATTGTGCTTTGCAGAAGTATTTAATGCTCCGCTCGTTACATTGCATCCACCGTATATATTCAAAGATCTAATATTTTCTACAGGTATACGCCTGAAACCGTCCCTTGAATTAAATCGTAATACGGATTCTTCAGCCTGAAGAACCCCATTTCCTAAAATATAAAAATTTTCTTTCATGACCAACAGAGCTCCTGATAACTGCACCCCTTACATACAGGTATTTTTACAGGTTTAGGGCATGCCCCATCTAGAATCCTGTTCATTTCCAAAATTACAGCCTCTACTTTTTCAGAATTTTGTTCCACTTTAATTTTCTTTCTTACCTGAACAAGATGTATAAAACCGACCACTTCTTGCTCTGTAATTTCTGATAAGATTTTCATATAATACTGAACCTGTAAAATCTGTGGTTCTGAAATAGATTTCCCTTTTTTTATTTCATGTATTTCAAGTGCATTATTTTTTGATACAAAGTCAATTTGGCATATCCCATCTATAATTAACTCCTTTTTATTTCGCAAAAATGAATAGTTGTCAAGCACCTTACCAACCTGTATGTGCTCATTTTCACTGAAGTTACCATATATGTTCTTATGTTGGAGCCAGAATCTGGTGTTGCAGGTGGCAAAATTAAAGAAATCTAATCCCTTAATATTGTATTTTTTATAGGAATATGTTATCATCATTTTCTGCATTCACCTCCTCTGGTTTTAATAATTTTTGTGAAACAAACATTTGGTTATATAAAACTTTGAGCATTTCCATATAATGTTCTGGTTTTTCAGAACCAGAGATAATACCGTATATATTTTCTTTTATCTTTAATGCAAACTTGGACCTATTTAGAAAATCCTCGTTCGTCATAGCTATGAGCCGGCCACCCCGCCTGCTTGTTATACCATCATATATTATGTTAACCTTTTGAATTTTTTCATAGAAATCTTTAACCATATATAATTTTGCAACCTCATCATATTCCATTTTATAGTGTGTTTTTGCATATACAATATCATCTTCTGTTTCTTTTAAATCTGGTAGTTGAATCTTTATATTCCTTATTACCCCACGGAAATAACCAAAATTTATAAAAAAATTATTAATCCATTCATGTATATCTAAAATGTCCTCCTGTGATAAATATAAATCATTATCTATTTCCCTTTCAAACTGATCTATTTTAAAATATCTTTGCATAAGGGGCACTGTGGCAGCTAATGCGTGTACCTGGCTCCTTAAATCACCATTTCCAGAAAATCTGAAAACTGCATATAAAAATCCGGCCATATGGTTCTCACAGTAACATGCACTAAAATTTTTTGGTGATAATGAAATTTTTTCAGTTATGTATTCCATAATGTCCCTGTAATTTAAATTAACTTTACTGTCTAAATTTTTAAGAACCTTTATCTGTTCAGTATTAACATGTATGAAAATTGAAGCGTTTATTCCAGATCTTCCACTTCTACCTATCCTCTGCCAGAAATTTTCATAATAGGGTCCCGGTTCTAAATGTGATATTAGCGGGTTAATATTTATTCCAAGTTCTGCTGCATTCGTAGCAACTATTAATTTTTCATCCAATTTTTTTGCACTTTTATTTGTAGATCTGTGATAATAGCCAGTCATTTCCAGTGGAAATATCTCCTCCTTATTGAGTCTATATATAAATCTCTCTGCATCAATTTTATGGTCAAACATATACATGGCTTTTCCTTCCATATTTACATACACTTTTTCGGTTATCAAAGGCCTGTTTGTAAATGTCAGGCTTAATTTACCACTTATCTTTCTGGCATTTGAATCATCATCTGTTGTTTCCACTTCCATTACGAATGGAATTATCCCATATTTTTGCAAAATTTGAATAAGCTTTTGATTCGGAGTTCCTGAAGAAAAAACAAACTTTAAATTATTCCCGGTTGCCCTTGAAAGTAATATGAGTGCAATTATTTTACCTATGCTTTCCTCATCATAGGCATGATATTCATCAATTATGAATAATGATATTCTCTTAAATAACTCTGACCACTGAAGTAATTTATTTTCTTTAATGGTGCCACCGTGCCGCTTATACGAATTTATATAAAAGCCGGAAACATAAAGTGAT
>JAKAAU010000218.1 GCA_021802165.1 Thermoplasmata archaeon | reverse complement strand
CGGTGAAGATATGCCTTATATTGCTATTTAATCTGTATCTTCTCATTCGTTCAACTGGAAACATAAGCATAAATATGGTTAATTGCTAATTAAATATTTTCAATTACGATGAAAATTGTTATGTTCTGAAATGAGTTAGTTAATACTCAAGTTCCGCATGATAATTATTATCAGTATACGATGTTAAACCACAGCTTTACAGTGTTTTCCTAACATGTTAGAAAATTATGTATGTGCACATTCACGGATACTGGGATGGGAAAGTCCATGGCCTATAGGACCAATTTACTTTTTAAAGGTTCAAGGAAAGTGGTCTTATCAGTATCAACGAACACCATTAATTTTCAAAAACACCTATGAATCTACTTTCTTGATCGATTTCCATATGAGTTCTTTGAGAATCAACCGTGATGAATATGGCGGAAGGAATACCAGTCGGTATTAAGTATATTTACAGTGATTACAGAATAGAATATAGGATGATCCTGAAACGTGAAATGCCTCACCATGGATTGTAAGTAGTCTATGAGTTTGTGATTTACCTACAGTGGATGATAAAAAATATTGCCATGCGTGAAAATGCTTTTATATTTGAGTGAGAAGTAATTTGACTTTTAAAAATATTTATATAAACCTATATATTATTAACTTTATGGATATTACCCCAGTGAGAATATTAGTAGAGCATAATGACTGGACTGTTCTTTCAGACACTAGTAAAGTCAAATTAAAGCACATTAATTTTAATATCATAAAAGATAACTGTTATTCAGATACATTGCTATATATAAAGGGTAACGAACAAGAAAAGCTTAAATTTGCAAGAACATTGAAATCAGTAGATGTAAATCCTAGTTTATATAATATAAACTTGGAAACTAATTATCTGGAATTTATAACTCCGATAAAAGATAGCATATATAGCTATATTACAAAATTTAACCCTTACAATTTTACATGTTATGTATATGATGGACTGGAAGACTGGGTAGTGCTATTTAAGAATGTACATGACATAATAAAGGAACTTATTTCTGATATAAATAACTCAGGAAAAATAATTAAAATTCAAGAAGTAAACTCTAATGAGCTGTTCATTCCTATGAATTTCTTATTCAGGAAAAAAGAACAGGAAATCCTTGACTTTGCATTAAATTCTGGTTTTTTTGAGAATCCTAAAAAAATAAATTTACATGAGATATCTCTGAAATTTGGTGTATCTGAAGTATATGCAAATAAAATTCTTAGAAGTTCATTGAAAAGATTAATGGAATCGGTATTTTAATTTATATTTATGTTTACTCTATTATTATCCCTTATTGATTTTAAATAATTGGATTATAAGATAAGAATTATACTACAATAATTAATAGAGGGAAAAAAATAAGAACTATATTGGTTAAATTCTTAACCTAACAATTTAAATATGATTATAAACTAAATATTTTTATGGTAGAGAATAACAATATAAATAATACTAGAAAATTTAAATTTTCTGACCTTATTGAAGAACTTGATAAAAGAAAATCTACAAGATTGTACTGGACTTTAGCCGCCATTGCTACAACAGGAGGCTTTTTATTCGGATATGATACAACTAACATTGGAAGTGCATTATTATTTCTCCCTTATACAATGACAAGTTTTGAATTGGGATATCTTGTTGCCGGTGCATCATTAGGTGCCGCAATAGGAGCATTACTTGCTGGACCAATAACAGACAGGTCAGGAAGAAAATATATTTTAATAGCCGATGCAGGAATATATGCCATTGCCGCAATACTTTCGGCGGTTTCATTCAATCTCATATTTCTTCTCTTATCAAGAACATTAATAGGCCTTGCTGTGGGAGCTGATTCGGCAATAGCAACAGTATACCTTGTTGAATTAGCACCAAAGAATAAGCGTGGAAGTCTAGCTGTTATGCAGCAAATGATGATTGTAATAGGCATTGTTATTGCATTTATTGTTGCTATTATAGTGTTTTCATTATCACCTGTAGTATCATTTGAAAAACTATATGGTTGGAGGATTTTACTAGGTGTTGCTGCTATTCCTGCGGTACTTGCCCTTGCATTTAGAACCAGAATGCCTGAATCACCAAGATGGCTTATTTTAAAGGGTAAATATAAACACGCTCAAAAGAGTCTAATGGCGCTAGGAATAGACATAGCACTGGATAAGTTAGAGGAACTCAAATATGATTCAGAGTTAATAAATGAAAGACAGAACAAGAAATTCAAGTGGACTCCTGGCATAAAATACGCATTTATGGTGATAGGGATATGGATTATATTCCAGCAGATTACAGGAATAAACATACCGTTATACTATGGTCCATTGATATTGGATAAACTCCATTTATTTCCATCTGTTGTGAATCCTGTCTATGTTGCAATATATTCGATCATGGCAACGTTGATTTTTGGGATTGTATTGGTAGTTTTTACCTATGTTATGCTAATAAGAGAAGACACAACAGGAAGACGGAAGCTTGGTTTAGTTGGATTTGCGGGAATGGCTGCCGGAATGTTTGTAACAACAATATTTCTATATGCTCATTTTGAGATAGGAATTATACTGTCATTATCGATATTCCTTGCATTCTTCTCTATTGGAGTTGGAGGAGCAGGTTGGCTTTTACAGGCGGAATATTTCCCCACAAACGTAAGAGCAACACTTGCTTCGTGGATTGCAGCACTTGACTGGGCAGCAAATTTTGCAATAATTGAAATATTTCCTTCGATGGAATCGTCGATAGGTCTTGGAGGCTCAATGCTTGTATTTGGTGTACTTGCGGTGATAATAGTAATAATCCTATATGAGATTATGCCAGAAACAAAAGATCTTAATCTTGAACAAGTTTCAAACATGTTTAAGAGTATTGGCGAGAAAAAACTTACGGTAAAGGAAGAGGTAAGTTTGGCTAAAGGAAATAAAGAATAATTTTTTGTATTCTTTATTATATAATAATATTTGAATATAAGTGATAATATGATTAAACATAGTAAAATAAACGGTATTGATACGATTAAGCTTGTAAATAACGATATTTCAATGGTAATTTTACCCCAGATAGGGGGGTTAATATACGAAATTAGGCACATTCCAACAGATACACAATTTTTATATCATCATTATAAAAAACCAGAAATTTTTGGGAATATAAATGGCAGTTATAAAATGGATGATTTTTTAAATAGCATTTTTACCGGTGGGTATTTTGAGGTATTGCCTAATGCAGGTTACAAATCAATATATCGGGGAATAACATTCGGACTGCACGATGAAACAACTTATCTCCCATGGGAATATGATATATCAAAAAACACCGTGTGTCTAAACAGGAC
>JAKAAU010000217.1 GCA_021802165.1 Thermoplasmata archaeon | reverse complement strand
GTAACCATATGTCCTTCACTGTGCCCGCCGGTAATAACTGTGCTGATATTTCCGTTTATTCTTCTTGAGCCTTCTAATTTAATAATTCCAGGAGTTATTCGATCCTTTATATAGCTTCCTCTGGTGAACTCATTTGGGTGCCTGTATGCCTGTAATTCCTTTTCCTGTACAATTAAAGACGCTTTCCGGAATAGTTTTTTCTTTGAAAATACATGCCCGCAGTGGTCAAAATGCATATGTGAAACTATAATTTTGTCAATGGTATTTATGTGATAGTCATTTGTAAGAGTTTCCTCGATATCATGTTCCTTCACAGGTTTAAAGATCTTATTGAATTTTTCTGTAAAATTGTTTCCGATTCCGGCATCAAGAAGTGTATGCATGTTATTTATATGCAGCATTGGAACATTTGTTGTTATTCGAATTTTATTCTCCCTATCTTGGAAATACCCTGACCATATAGCTTTCGGCACAATTCCTAAGTAAGCACCTGCATCAAGTTCATATGATCCGTCATTCAAAAAAATCAGTTCATCCATGTGGAAATATTGGTAATTAAAATATTAATGTTTTGCAAATTTTATTTTTAAACACAAACAGGAAAATTATAAATATAGATAATGGTTATAAACAATAAGAATTCAGAGGCGTTATAATTGAAGGAAAGCACCAGAAAAGAGGAAATTCAGTATATTAACAAATCATTGCTGAAGCAGAGGGGCTGGACAGAGAGCATGATCAAAACATTTCTTGGAGAACCTGATGCGGAAAAGGATAATCCAATATATAAATCCGCTGCACCCATGAAACTTTATGATATGAAGAGAGTTCTGGCTGCAGAATCAAATGAAGGGTTCAAAGAAAGAAAAATCAGGGCAGCAAACAGGTCAAAAACCATGAAAGATGTTGCAGACCTCAAAAAACAGGAATTACTGGAACAGATTGAACTTATGACATTCAAGATTAAGGTAATTTCAGAAGAAAATTTAATCAATAATGCCATAAGAAGTTATAACGATTTTCATGAAATGATTTCAATGGAAAGGAATTATTCCTCTTTTGATTATGCTACACCAGAATCAGATAAGGCATTTCTGGAACGAATTGAGGTCAACTATATAAGGCATAAACTTACAAAGTACGATACTGCACTTGAAACAATGGCCGGAAGAATCGGTGTCCATGAGGCAGTTGTTAAAATTAAGTTCATGATCCTGGATGCAATATCGGAGAAATATCCTTATCTTGCAGATGAATGCCAGAACCAGAAGGACAGAATAAATGCATTTAGCACTGAAAATTAATAGTGTTACATCTTTTTAAATGAGTTATGTCCTCTTCTATTAATATGTTTAAGGAAAGTATTAAATGAAATATTTATATCAGTTTATCTATGATGGCGGAAAATAGTGATTGCATCGAAGCTTCGTCTATAATAAAAAGCTATAAAAATTTAATTGCTCTGAATAATATCTCTTTCAAAATTAAATGTGGAGACAAATATTCATTACTGGGTCCGAACGGTGCCGGTAAATCAACAACATTGAAAATTCTTGCAGGCCTTCTCAAGCCAGACTCAGGTTACATAAAGATCGGTGGGCTTGATCCTGTTACTGTAGATGCGAAGAAATATATAGGATATTTGCCGGAAGATGCATATCCTTATCCCAATCTATCGGTGATGTCTAACCTTGAATACATCGGTGCCATAAGAGGTGTTCAGGATCTCTCAGATAGAATAGATGAACTCGTCAACGGGCTTGACTTAAGGGATTATGTCAATAACAAGGTCATGGCACTATCCCGTGGAAACAGGCAAAAGGTTTCAGTTGCACTTGCAATTATACATAAACCGAAAATTGTTCTACTGGATGAGCCGCTGAATTACCTGGATATTCCTACACAGAAGAAGGTCATAACAATGCTTGAAAAATTAAATGCCACCATACTGGTATCGACACACATAATGGAAATTGCAGAAAGGCTCTCACAGAATATTATTATCATTAATCACGGAAAGATAACATGGACTGGGACGATGGATCAGTTGAAAGGTATGATTACCGGGGATGAAAGCATAGAGGATGTTGTTGAGAAGCTGATGATCGATGTTTTCTAAAATTTTGAAACTGGTAATCATTACCAGATACACAAAATCATACCTTATCGCAATGGGATTGATGTTGATTTATTCTATACTATTACTTTCCATATCTCGCAGTTCCTTTGATATTTATTATAGATACATATTCATTGCATTACTCGCATTTTTTATCATTGGTTTCGGCTATACCGGCACTATTCCCGTTCAGAAATCAGACATGGATTTTCTCTTCGTATCATCCATAAAAAGAAGGGACTTCGCCTCTGTTCTTTTTATTTCTTCCTATCTATTCCAGGGGTGGATATTCCTGTTCATATCCTTTGTTGTCGGTTCTGAAATAATCGTGTCCAGCCCTGATGAAATAGTTGTAATACTTGATCTCTTTGTGTTGAGCATCTTCATAACATCATTTGTTATACTGATGACCCGGTTCAGCGAGTCAATCAAATTATTGCTGAGCATCATTACTGCACTTTTCTTCGTTTTCGCCCTTGTAACCCCATATTCACCGGCGTCCTTCATGTTCGGACATGTACTGATTGGAACAATTATGGTGGTGCTTTCAACTATAGTTGTAGGAATTCTTGCTTCAAGGGTACTAATGAAGGCCGATGTGGGAATGACCCGTGTAATAGGAAGTAGAAGATCAAGAAAGAGCGATTCAACAGAAAAGAATAACATCTCCTTTGTAGGTCGAACTCCGGAGAGAGCAATCATTAAAAATAATTTCAATTTTCTTTCCTTTGTTTCAAAGACTTCAGGGTCTTCCCTCAACGGTAGGAGTTCTAAAGTAAAATATCTCCCCATCATCGGAATCATACTTGCCGTTATCATGGCTGTAATAATTATAAAAGAGGCTACAAGTAGGATATTTAACCTGTTTTTTATTGAGATATTCTTTGCTGTTTACGCATCATCATTTATTCCCATGTTTATGAGTCAGGGGGCACTATCCATGGAGAGGGGCTGGCTATCATTCACGGCTATCGACCCTGCTATATATATGAAAAATCTCATAATTGGAAAGGTTATGCAGGCATTAGTTTTACTCTCTCCCTCTGCAATAATATTTGCCGGATTGTCTGTGATATATAAAACAACCCTGTATCGCATTTCGGTTATTGAACTGATAATAATTCCCGGTATCCTGATCTTTATGATATACCTGTCATTCTTTATTGGAATTATGCAGATAAAGGACCCTGAATTTATGACACCCAATAGAAATCTTAAGCAATTCCTGTACGGTAT
>JAKAAU010000216.1 GCA_021802165.1 Thermoplasmata archaeon | reverse complement strand
AAATTGTAGATTTTCTGTTATAATGTCGTAAATATTAAAAGGATGTTTAAAATAGGCTCTGGTGAATACCGGGCTTAAAGGCATGAACAGGATTGAAATGCGTTACCTTGCAAAGCTGCTTCCTGTATTTTTAAGATTCAGCTCAGATCGTAAGAAATCTAAAAAGCAGGAAGAATATGATTATAAAATAGAAAACCATGGCCGTGCTGCAGTAAATGCTTTTATAGAACTTGGCCCTACATTTATAAAACTGGGGCAGGTACTTTCTGCAAGGCCGGATCTTTTGCCCAAGGAATATTTAAAAGCATTTTCAGACCTCCAGGATAAGGTTCCTCCGGACAATTTTGTTTACGCTAAACAGATTATAGAGGAAAATGTTGGGAAAATGGAAACTGTTTTTGAAAGTTTCGATGAAAATGCCATATCCGGGGCATCACTGGGGCAGGTATACCGTGCAAAATACAAGGGAAGGGATGCAGCTGTAAAAGTTAACCGGCACAATATAGATAATGTCTTAAAAAGGGATCTTATTATAATAAAGAAACTGCTTAATATGTTCAAGCGTTTCATCGATAATTACCTTTACATAAGCATATCTAATGTGCTCTCAGATTTTTCTGCCAGAATATACGATGAAACAAATTACCTTGTAGAGGCAGAGAATATAAAGCGTATAGGGAATAATATAAAGAAATATGATATCATAATCCCTGAAGTTCTATTCGCGTCCCGGCAGGTTATAATACTTACATATATTGGTGGCATAAAAGTTACAGATGTAAAAAAACTGAAGGAGAAAGGAATAGACCTGCCAAAACTGGCCCATAATCTTGATCTCACATTTATCCGGATGTTATTGAGAAACGATATTTTCCATGCTGACCCCCATCCAGGAAATATAGCTATTTCTGATGATGGAAAGATAATACTCTATGATTTCGGCATGGTTGGAAAGCTGGACGATGATACAAGGTTCAAGCTTTTAAAACTATACGATGGCCTCATAAATAAAGACCCGGACACCATAATGGACTCACTTTTGCAATTAAACGCCCTATCCCCAGCTGCAAACAGGGGCATAATAAGGAAAGGGATAGAACTCTCAATAGCTAACCTGTCAGGTGCAAACGTTAATGAAATGGATATCAGGGAATTGCTTGAAATTGCAAACAATGTGATATTCGAATTCCCATTCCACCTTCCAAGGGAACTTGTACTCTATATGCGGATGTCATCACTTCTAGAGGGAATATGCAAAACACTTGACCCGAATTTCAAGTTTGTGCTAGTATTGCGTGATATACTTTACAATGAGGGGATGCTTCAGGAATTATATCTTAAAGAAATGAACGAATTCGCCCAGAAGTCAATAATATCAATAGAAAAGGGGCTTGATGTACTGCCACTGCTCAAACGGGCGCTTGAGGAGAGAAATGGCGAAACAAATGAAAATAAAAAACTTCCATCAACTGTATTTCTTTCTGCTATTCTTATTGCTATGGTATTATTTTCCAGGAGTCATCCTGTAATATCATATATTGTTATAATAATAGACATTATCCTTTTTGCATATATTATAAAAAAATAATTATTCTATTTTAACTGTTTTGACATTTTTTACAGGTATTTTTAACGATAAAACGCCATCGTTGTATTTTGCTGAAAATTCCTGTTCAGTATCTACTTCCATTGGAAGGGACATCCTTTTGAAGACTTTTTCCGGCCTCTGGTTCTCAAATACTGTGCCTTCAGGCTTTATTTCTCTCTCTGCTCTGATGACTATAGCATTCTTTTCCAGTGTTACCTTTATATCTTCTCTACTGAAACCAGGAAGGTCTGCTTCTATTCCTATATATCCATTATCTTCATACATGGTTACTGGCGGATACATAAATGTCATTATTTCCTTGGCCCTGTTGTTTATATTTTTCATAAACTCATCTGAGTAATATTTTAACGGTCTGTACATATTTCAAATATAAATTAAGAGTACTAAAAGTTTGTGTTAACCAAATTTATTCAATTAACATTATCTATTCGATTTAACAAATAAATTTTTTCCCAAACCAGTTTCCAGCACTTAAATATTAGACATGGGCACGTCATATTTATCCTATAATTTAATTTATAATCCAGATCAAGTACATCATAAAATGTCTGAATAGTATTAACATCTGGTTCAGACTATTATACCACGGGCATATTAGAAAATTAAAGGGAAATCATATCCATTTTGTTCAAGCATAAAGAAGAGCATTGTTTATACATTAATGTTGGAATAAGCATTTTAAAATACTTCTCGCGTAGAATCAAGAAAACAATAAGAAAATCTATGCCTTCCATGAAAACTTTACTGCGGTATAATATATCCCTGTGTTTCAGCCCATAAGGTTCTATTTACCTGTTTCGCCGGAATTTTCAGTGTTTCTTATTTCAGGCCTTTCACCACCTGCTGGCCTACTTTTCAATATATCTTCTGCCATGGTATATGGATCCTCATCAGGCACATTTTTATCATCTTCAATACTGTCTATGTACTTTGAATAATCGCTATATATCGTTTCCATAACTGTCATTTTCAACTTTCTGTAATATTTTTCCTTTACATTTTTCTTATCCATTCTAAGTATGTTATCTATCAGTTCCCCGTAATTTTCACCTGTAATAGAGTTCAGGCCTATGACCGGTGTTGACAGTTTATTGCTCATATTCAATGATTCCCTGATATCTTTTATTGCCATATATGACCCTTCCCTGTCAATTTTATTTATGATAAAAATATCCCCAATTTCCATTATGCCTGATTTAATTGCCTGTATTTCATCCCCGAGCCCTGGAGCAAGTACCACACATGTTATATCCGCAATATTCATCACATCCACATCTGACTGCCCGGAACCCACAGTTTCCAGTATAATAAATTTATTTCCTGCTGCTTCAAGGATTTTGATTATATCCCAGGTATATTCTGAAAGCCCGCCATTAAAAAGCCTGTTGGATGTGCTTCTCATATAGATATTTTTTTTGCTCAGAGCTGTCTGCATCCTTATTCTATTCCCCAGTATAGATCCTCCTGAGAACGGGCTTGCGGGGTCAATAGCAAGCACTGCAACCTTTCCATGCTCCGAAAGTTTCGGGGCAAGATTTCCTATCAGTGTGCTTTTTCCAACTCCTGGTGGCCCTGTTATGCCTATTATTTTTGCATTCCCATGCCTGTATATCCTGCTAATGATCTCTTTCCTTAATTCATATCCAGAATTTTCTATAAGTGATATTGATCTTGCAATGCTCCTGTAATCTCCATGGAGTATGCCATCAGTTAGCCTTTCAATATTCATTTTCCCTCAATTTCCTGATTTCCCTTGCA
>JAKAAU010000215.1 GCA_021802165.1 Thermoplasmata archaeon | reverse complement strand
GAAGAAAGTGGCCCAGACAGATACAGCCCTCCCCCTGGTTTCATAGAATATGTCGCCAAGTAGAGCTACTCCAGCAGGCTGGAATATGCCAACACCCACTCCAACACCAAGCCTTGCTATGAATAACTCGGGCGTTGTTGTAACAAATCCTGTCATTATGGTAAAGGCTGAAAACACCAGCACAGAGAGAATAACTGTGTTCTTAACTGAATACCTGTCAAATAAGTATCCACCCACAAGGCTGAATATGGCTATGCCTATAGCATATCCTGTAAGTATAAGCCCTATTGAGAGGTATAGCGGGCCAGTCAGGGAAGGAACAATATATGTTGAACCGAATGAATAAATCTCTCCATCAAATCCTTCCAGAAAAGCAGGCAGGCCAGCAACAATAGCTATTATAATAAATCGTGCAAGGCTTTCTCCTGCAGCCTGTCTGACCGTTTCCTTTTTTTGAAATCCCAATTTAAAAATACTATCCATACGTTTGTCAATGTTTAGCACTATATAAAAATATCCTGCACATTTCCGGAAATTTATCTATGATTTCTTCCAGAATTTGTTCCCAAGCATATACAATACAGCCTGATAAAAATAAATATATTTAATTTCAACCTATAATCCAGAAATACTTAAAGTAAATTTTTATTGCTGTATGTGGCAGAGTGTCCGACTTTGCCCCATAATTAGCTATAGTTTTCCAATCTGTTGAGAATACTGGCAATTTAATATCGTATTATTATGGTATATCCCTATAATATCAATAGAAATCCGCCTACTATTTCCATCACAGGGCCTATTACAAATCCGCCGCCCAGTAGAAGTATTATAAATCCGAGGAATATTATAATGACACCATTGAGAACTTTATCCTTTCTTCTACCTCCATCTGCCCTGGTGTAAATAATATATGCCAGAATGATCCATATTATAGGAATAATTGCCATAACAATGGAACTGCCTATCACTGCTGCCCCTGCTGGATTGAAAAAGAGAAGCTGTGCCGCTCCTCCAAGTCCCGAAATAAACAATAAAAGCAATACTATAATTCCCGAAATAAAGGTTATAATCGAGCCAATAGATGTAATGAGATACCGTATGCGTGCGTTAGATGCCATTAATATCCATCTAAAATAGAGTATTAAAAGGTATTCTTATAAATATTGTAAACATTGTTTTATATAGGTTATAATAGCACAATTATCAGGTAGCAGTTATAATGTTGCCTGATTACCTTTGTCTCATCATTTTCCATATACCATCAGGAAGGCTTTCCATCATGTTGAACATGCTGGAGCCATATAATGCCTGCCCTCCGTCAGCAGTAACAACTTCTCCATTGATATAGGATGCCATGTCCGAGATAAGAAAGGCAGCTATGTTAGCTATTTCTTCCTTTGTTGCAAGCCTCCTTTCAGGGTTTCCTGATATGAGCTGCTTTTCATAATCATCGCCAGGGAGAAGCCTTGACCATGCTCCTTCAGTCTTAAATGCTCCAGGGGCAATTGCAACAGTCCTTATTCCCTTATGTCCCCATTCGGCTGCAAGTGACCTTGTAAGGGCTAAAACTCCGGCCTTGGATATTGCTGATGGCACCACATATCCGGAACCTGTCCAGGCGTATGTTGCCACAATGCTCAGTATTGTTCCCTTCATGGAATTAGAGATCCACCTTTTCCCCATTTCCAGTGAAGCATATGCTGTCCCATGTAAAACAATCCCCATTACAGTGTCAAACGCCTTAGGAGTTAGGTCCTCTGTCCTGCTGATAAAATTTCCCGCAGCATTATTTATTAAAACATTAATTTTCCCTGTTTTACTTTCTATTAAATCCACTGCGTTTTTAATCTCATCAGGATTCCTTATGTCGCATTTCACAGCTTCAATTTTGTATCCCATATTATTAAAATATTCCTTTGCAGCGGTAAGATGCTCTTCTTTCCTGCTAATTATTGATACTGTAGCACCTAATTTCAGGAAAGTTTCTGTCATCTGTTTTCCGAGGCCAGTTCCTCCGCCTGTAACCAGGATATTCTTATCTTTCAGTAAATTCTCTTTAAACATTGATGAATATATGATGGAATGATATAACTATAATGCCTGGAACAATATTTAATTTAAATGCAAATCAGGCAAGAATTAAAATATGCGCCCTGGCAATATCAGATAAATCCTGAATTTAAGATATTTACCTCTACACTTTCTGAAAATGTTAAATGTAGAACCTGGCTGTTATGTGATTCAATCCGGGCATTGAATATAGTTGTCTGTAAATATGTATAGCTGTCAATAATACACAATATAGTGTATGCTTGACATATTAAACTATTTTTATAAATAAGTATCCAAGATTAAATGTGGCAGGCAATAAGCCATAAAAGCAGGATATTGCAGAAAATTATAAGAAAAATAATGCATTGTGCATTTCTAAACTATATCCGCAATGAGAAGAATCGGTATCTTATTTCCTGGCTCGAGTGCATTGGAATGAATAAGACTTAAGTACTATTGATACCCATTGTTACCTATGGTAACTACAGTTCAGATTGACAATGAACTTAAAGAAAGGCTGAATCGCCTGAAAATACATCCAAGGGAATCTTACAATGATCTAATTTCAAGATTAATAGACTCTTATTCTCCTGGTGTAGCCAGCAGGGAATCTTTGATTGAAACTCTCGATATTCTTTCCGATCCGGAAATGATGAAGGGGATTACCCGGGGACTGGAAGACATTAAAGCAGGAAGAACAAAGAATCTCGATCAAATAAGCAGGGAGCTCGACTAGTTTTGACCTTTGAAATTGTACTCACCAATGAAGCGGAGAATTTTATCAAAAAATGCGACAAAGATAGCAGAAATAGAATATTGAAATCTCTTCGAAGACTTGAAGATGACCCTGAGATCGGAAAACCTCTAACTTCAATACTTACCGGGCTTTGGAGTCTGAGGATAGGGGACTACAGGGCAATTTATCAGATAAAGAACAATAAGCTTACAGTTGTCGTAATTAAGATCGGTCACAGAAAGAACGTTTCTTGACAATTTAGCTCAAATGTGCCGGTTTGGATTTGACTAAAGCCCCCCGGGAACACTTTTTGCATAAGTATCTGGGAAATATGGAGTTGGGTATATCTAAATAATCGTGTTGATTAAAGTATAATATTTATGTCCCAACAAAAATTTGTAAATTTTACTATTCCTTCTTTATAACGCAAGAAAGATAGGCAAAACTGAACTTATATCAAGATTCATGGAAACCAGAATGTGTATTTTCCTGCCGCTTCCGGAAGAGACAATATAAAATAATTATTTTAAAATTGCTTTAGATATAATAACTTTCATGATATTCAATGCACCTTCTGCTCCAACAAGATAGGAA
>JAKAAU010000214.1 GCA_021802165.1 Thermoplasmata archaeon | reverse complement strand
TGCTTTGTTTTTGACTAAATTGGAAAAAATGCATAAAATTATTTCCTGATTTTTGAACTTAATTATAAATCATGTAAGAATTACCATGGAAATGGCTATCATCGTTGTTATTATTATAAAATTGTATTGGGAAGAAATCATTATTTTGTATTAATGGCCCTATATAATGGCCTTAAACTCGGTTTCACTGAATTCTTGAAATATTATCATATCCTAAATGTTATAATAATGTAAAAGATACAACAATATGGAAACACTCAATTTTGTAGAAAAATATGATAACTATAGAAATAACGTGCTAAATCTTCAAGCATCAGAAAACGTTTTGAGTCCGAATGCCAAAAAGGCTCTTTCATGCGATATGGCATCAAGATACTCCCTGAGCATTGGAAATTACAATGCCTACGGCGGCACTGAATATTATGACAACATTCTTGCGTTGCTGGAAAGTAATGTAAAAAAACTTTTTGTAAGCAAATATTCAGAATCCAGATCCCTGAGTGGACATTTAGCTGCAGAAATTTCCATTTTATCTGTGCTGGAAAAAAATGGGAATGTTATGGCAATCTCTTCAGAAGACGGTGGATATCCGGGATACTCGGGAAATCATCTTGATCGTGTTCTCGGATTTAACTTCTTTAATGCCCCATATAAAAATTATGATCTGGATTATGATATCCTGGAAAATAGTATAAGGAATAACGACGTAAATATCCTCATTCTGGGGCAATCAATGTTTATTAAGCCATATAATATGAAAAGAATCCATGAAATCAAAGAAAAATATGGCATAAAAATTTTATACGATGCATCTCATGTACTCGGGCTGCTAGCTGGAAAGGCATTTCAGGAAGATGCATTGAAATATTCCGACATTGTATACGGTTCTACACATAAAACATTCTTTGGACCCCAGGGTGGTATAATCATAACAGATAATGAGGAAATATACACAAAAATAGAAGAAAATACTATATTTACAACCATGGACAATGTAAATCTTTCCAGGGTTGCATCATTATCTGTTGCAGTAGAGGAAATGATCAGGTACGGTAAAGAATACGCAGACACCGTCGTAAAAAATACAAAAAATCTATCTTTTTATCTGAGAGAGAAAGGATTCAATCTGCATCCAGGATCAGAAGACAGTAAAAGCCATCAGCTTCTTCTGGATGAAATATATCTGAGGCAACTTGGTTATAATTATCATTCCTTTTCACAGATAATGGAAAAAAATAGGATAATTATAGACAGGTTTGGAAGGCTCGGCACACAGGAGATTACAAGATGGGGAATAAATGACATGGAAACAGTTGCGGATGCCATTTCAGGCATATCCAATAAATTAAATAAGACTGAAGAGATTAACAGTTTAATAGGTGAAAAAAAGCTTAAATTCTGGTGATACAATGAATGTTGGAGAAATCATGAAAAAAGACCTTATTGTTATAGAAAGCGATGCCAAAATATCAGAAGCCATCTCTAAAATGAAAGATAACGATATACAGCAACTTCCAGTTATGTCAAATGGAAAATATGTAAGTATGCTGACATACAAGAATATACTCAGGCGGGGAAGTGTGAGGACAAATTCCAGGGTATACAACTTTTCTATAAACGCACCAAAACTGAATGAAAACTCAGACGTAATGGAAGCGGTTAAGCTTTTAAAGGAAAGCGGTTTGAATTCTTTACCGGTTTTACAGAAGGACAAACTTTCTGGACTCGTGACAAGAATGGACATAATAAGGCATCTTTCTGAAATAGACCCCAGAGCGGAGAAAATTAAAAACTTTGAGATAATGACTGCGGATGCCATATCCGTTGATGTTAACGATGAGATAGAGGATTCTGCTCAGAAGATAAGGGACCTGGATGAATTTGAAATACCTGTAACTTCGAAGGGAAAACTCGCAGGAATTCTCAGGCTCAAGGAAATAATAAACAATGTAATCATGGATAAACAGAAAATAAGTTACGGGGAATTCACATCAGGAAAATCAAAGGTAGAAATTGCTGCTTCTTCCCTCATGGATAATCCGGTGGATAGTACAGAGGATACCGTAATAACTGACACAGCAGCATTGATGGTCAAAAACCATTTGCATATTATGCCCATTGTAAATAAGGATTCAAAACTTACAGGCATTGTTGGAATTACAGACATACTCAATTCCATAGAAACGGGAACAGAAGAGGGTTTTTATATAGAGATATCCGGTCTCGAGGATCAGGACAGGGACTTATATGATATAACATACTTTATTGCTGATAAATTCATAACGAATATTTCGAGAATAATAGGAAATAATGGCAAACTTTTATTCAATGTAAGAAAATATAAAGCAGAAGGAAAGGGTAAATATTCAGTGAGGACAAAACTTGTTACCCCGAAACTACACATGGAGGATGACGGATCAGGATATAATTATGCAAAATGTGTAAAATCAATACTTGATAATTATGAAAGCAGAATAAAGGACAAATAATATGGAGTACATAGATAACATACTTAGATACCTATCCGGGAACTCAGAATTTGCCGACGTTCGTTATATGAGCACTGAAAGCAAATCCTATTCCTACAGGAACGGACAGTTCGATGGACAGGACGAATCATGGAATTCAGGATATGCCGTAAGATGCGTTAATAATTCTATAGCAATGGCATTTTTCAATGATTCCGATATGTCATCAATTAATAATAAACTTGAAAATCTTGTTCAGAATTCCATGAAGAAGGGAAAAAACAAAATTGACATTACAGGCGGGATAAAGACTTCATGGAAAGAGCTGGGAAGCAAAAAAGTTGCAGACACTTCGGACGAATCAAAAATTGAGTTCATAAAGGATATGGATAGTATTATGCAGGAGAATGGTGCCAATATAAGATTCACCAGCCTCGGCGATATGACTGTAAGTGAAACGTATGCCAACAGCTCTGGAACTAACATAACCGGTGATTTTTCCAGGTTATATTTTGTTTACATGGCAGGAATCAATGATTCCGGTTCCTTTGAGGAATCATCAGAGGAATATGGTTCAACATCTGGCTATGAATACCTTGATTCTCTGAATTTTCAGGAATTGATAGGAAATGATATAAAAAATCTGAAAGCATCACTGAAATCTGTAAAATTGACTCCTGGGACATACGATCTCGTTGTAGGTCCATCAATATCAGGAATAGTTGCCCATGAGTCCGGAGGTCATCCCATGGAATATGACAGGATAATAGGCAGGGAAGCTGCACTGGCAGGCGGATCTTTCATAGAAGCTAAGGGGAAACAACGTATAGGTTCAGAAAATGTGAGCCTTATAGATGATCCCTCCATTAAAGGAAGTTTCGGTTACTATCCATATGATGATGAGGGTATAAAATCA
>JAKAAU010000213.1 GCA_021802165.1 Thermoplasmata archaeon | reverse complement strand
GCATTATCCAGAAATGGGCTTTCAGAAAATGAAATTGCCCTTATCCTCGGTATAGGCACGTTTAAAATCGAGGCGGTGAAAAATTACCTTGATTACCATCTAGCAGTAAAAAATAACAATATAGATTTTCTGCATTTATCCCTTAAAGAGGCAATTTACAAAAAATACTTAAGAGGCGTTGAGGTAAAAAGAAAGACAAGAGAGATAATTGTAAACTGGTTTCTTACACAGGAACCGGATGCAAGGCAGCTTGATGAAGTTCCGTACCAGCTTTACATGCTTAACAGTAAAAACAAACTAAAGGAATATTTGAGCGAAGTAAAAATATTTTCATTATTTATGGAAAAATATCCTGGAACAAAATATTTTGAATTGATTGGATACCTTAGAGTTACCCTCGGCAAGGGATATATATGCGGCAGGATAATAGAAATGTACAATCATATAAAGATCAGCGATGATCCATTATTATTAAGAGACCTGGGAATGATACTTAAAAATTATTACTGTTTAAAACAGTCGGCCCTTATATTTTCTCTGGCAATTGAGGCTGATAAAAAATTGCATGGTAGTGCCATATATTCAGGCATAGCAGATGATTATAGCAATATGGGAAAAGTTTATTCTTTTCTTAAGGAATATAAAACAGCTGAAAGCTTGTTTGAAAAAGCCATAGAAATAAATAGGAAACTGCATAATAATACACATCCAGATATAGCAAGGGATATAAGCAATCTTGGTGCAGTTTACCGGTGCCAGGGAATAAATGGAAAGGCAGAAAAGTTATTCAAGGAGGCCATAGAAATAAATAAAAAATTCTATGGCAATGAACATCCCGACATAGCCAGGGATATAAGTAGTCTTGCAGCAGTTTACAGGGGAGAGAAGAAATTCAGCGAATCTGAAAAGTTATTCAAGGAGGCCATAGAAATAAATAAAAAATTCTATGGCAATGAACATCCCGACATAGCCAGGGATATAAGCAGTCTTGGGGAAGTTTTTAAGGATCAGAAAAGGTTTAAAATGTCAGAGAAAGAATTTATAATGGCAATTAAAATCAACACTAAGTTTTTCGGCAATGAACATCCCGACATAGCCAGGGATTTATTACAGCTTGGTGAATGCTATTACGGAATGAAAAATTATGTCAAATCCTTAAGTATGTTCAAGCGTGCGTATAAAATTCATAAAAAATATTACCCGTCAGGAAGCCCGGACGTTGCCAGAGAACTAAAAGGTTTTGGTTTAATAGATATCAAACTTAAGAAGTACAGAATGGCCATGATAAATTTTCAAAGTTCCATGGACATATACATAAGACTTTTTGGATTCAAACACCCGGAAATAGCGGCAAATCTGACCGGTATTGCCCGTGTCAATGTTTTGCAGGGAAACTGTGATGAGGGTCTCAAAAATTTAAGGAAAGCAAGAGATATTTTAATCAAATTATCGGTGGATAACCATGTTTATTCAGAAAATATTCGGGATTTAGAGGCTAAAATTCAGGCGGTTAGAGAGATATGCGAAAATTAATGAATGATGATTACCGGGTCCATATTATAATTGGAATTACAGGACATAGGGATATTCCTGAACAGGATTTTCCACTACTGAAAGACCTGATCAGAAAGATATTTAGGGATTTAAAAAGAGACCTACCTGATACTCCACTGTTATTGCTGACACCACTGGCAGAGGGTGCAGATAGGATTGCCGCCATGGTGGCGATTGAGGAACATGTAAGGTTTATTGTTCCAATACCACTTCCAGAAACTGAGTACTGTAAGGATTTTCCAGATTCCATAGAAGAGTTTACTGACCTAAAAGCACAGGCTGTAGGTTCCTTTGAATTGCCATTTAGCAGAAATGATGTTTCTAAGTTCAATCATCCAGGACCGGAAAGAGATAAAAGATATGAGAAAGTGGGCGTATTTATTGCAAAACATTCTCAGGTGCTAATAGCATTATGGGATGGAAAGGATACTCCCCTCACTGGTGGAACTGCACAAATAGTTAAATACAAGCTTGAAGGCATTCCCCATGAATATACACCATCAACACCAGTAATTGATAATCCAGATACTGGATTAGTTTATCATATAAACTCAAGGAGAAAAAAAAATTTTGATTCTGGAGAATATACACCTGAATTAAAAATAAAATATCCCAATGGAAAAAATAAAGATGCATATTTCGGAAAGGAGGGGATTTTCACAAAAATTAATAGATTTAATCATGATTCGCAGGCTTTAGATGAAGTCCAGGTGGAAAGTTCCAGAAATAATCTTGCAAAAAAGGGTGTAATAAATAAGGAAAAATTTGTTTCATACTTATATGCCAGAGCGGATATGCTAGCCATAAATTACAAGAAAAAATGGAACATCAGCCAGATACTCTTGCTTGTCACCATAACATCGCTTCTTGGTGTATTTCTAGCATATCTTAATTCTAATATCCTTATTCTTTTAATTCTTTATTTTGGGGCATATTTAATTCTTGCATTCTACTTCTGGCACTTGAATATTCTGCATGAGTCACATAACAGGTTTATAGAATACAGATCCCTTGCTGAGGGATTACGTATAGAATTTTTTCTCCGGCTGGCCGGTAAATGTGAGGACGTGGCAGACTATTATCTTATGAAACATAAGATCTTTCTTAACTGGGTAAGGGAGGTTTTAAAGTCTGCAAATGTTTTCGATCCACAGGCCACGCCACAATTTGATGAAATAAAGGAGACATGGATTGAAAGTCAGTATAATTACTTTAAAAACGCCTCTAAAAGAAGTAAGGATGCCCTCGAAAAACTAAAAAAATCTACTAATATCATATTCTACTCAGGCATGTTATTTATAGTTATTACAATAACAGCAACTATTTTAAAAGATCTTTCGATATTGCTAATTTTAACCGATCTTATAATTATTTTACCATTTATTGCCGGAATGATTGAAACATACATACAGAGAAGTACAATATCAGAAACCATTGATGAATATATAAGGATGGGAAAAATATTTGAAAAGGCAAAAAAATTATGGAACAATGCTGATAGCATTTCTAACATAGAACTAATCACAGAACTGGCAAAGGAAAGTTTACGGGAAAACGCCGATTGGCTATTACTGCATGCAAAAATTCCTGAAGAAATGCCCTTATGAACATTATGTATATAGGAATAAACGTGGATTATAATTCTGCCATTTTTACAAATCAATATACCATATTTACCTATTTGATCCAATCATTTTTATTATTCATTAGAAAATAGTTAACCATTAACCTCAGTTACAATATCTAGAAAATGTGTATTAATAATGTTTATATAGTATTATGTAAATACACCTATTAATGAATTCCATAACGTTCATCAGGCAGTTATACTTTTTGTTGCTTGAGTAAACGTTATC
>JAKAAU010000212.1 GCA_021802165.1 Thermoplasmata archaeon | reverse complement strand
CAGAAAGGCATTCCAAACTTTTTATTGGTTTTATTTTATTCCCGAATTTTTCGGCAAATTTTCTTGCATGTTCAAAGTTTCTTGAATATACATATGCATTCTCAATGTCATAAAACTCTGAAATTGCTACGAACTGTGATTCTGCCTGAAACCCAGACCCTATTACTGTATAGTTTATTCTTTTCTTATTAACAATTTCGGATGTTACCATAGCGGCAACAGATCCTGTTCTGATCTGACCGAGAACATTTGCGTCAATGGCAAACAGTCTTTCAGGATGCTCTGTTTCAAATATTACAACAAAGAATCTGTATCCGTTTTTACCTGCAATGTATGTCTTCAACCCTGCTATTCCACGTTTACCGTAAAATGCGGGCATTGTGCTGAATACAAAATCCTTTCCATATATTCTATCCCTGGGAGAAGAAAATGATTCTTCTTTCCCGCATGAGATAAATGCGTGCCTTAGCTCAGAGACACATTCTTTCACGGAAAGATTCTTTTTAACGTCTGAGTCATTCAGGTAGGTTATCATATTACTGATATCAGTGTTAGTTATTATTAGAACTTTCCGTTAAAGTTGTTTGAGATAAATTTTTAGCCTTCTGTTTATTTGGTAATATCACTGGAAAGATATATATTCATTATATTATAACAAATAATTATGGAACTAACGATTGGATATATATACATGGAGGTAATAAAATGACAAATCCCACCTTTTTTCTTATGTACTACTTTTTTGGGATATTCCTGGTACTTGGAATTTACTTTCTGGTGACATTTATACGTAAGTTTAGAGACCATAAACTTGAAAAAGCAAAGTATGTTGTTCTAGCTGGTGCTATAATAGGATTTTGCGATGCTATAATTATGCTGGTTGCCGGAAAGTTATATAGCCCTTCTTCTATATATTCAATGAGCTATTATAACATTCAAAAGCAATCAAATTTAGTATATCTAATGTTAATATCTTTTATTGTTGAACTTATTCCAATTATGGTTTTGCTTCTATACTTTGCCATTAAAGAAAAACGAAATATGCCCTAAAATGAAAACTAAATTATGTTGCGGAAACAAGTGACAACTGCCATGGCTAATTGGTATATCAAGAATCACCTACTTCGTGAAAATTAAATCTAACGGTACTGGCAGTAATAAAATTGCTCCCAATCAGCTTTGATGCTATAAATATCATCGTATTATTCACCATTCTCTCTATTCTGCATTATAAATTAAACATAATCCGGTTGGTTAAAATTGATTTCAGCACAAATATTATAATGCCACGGCAATCATGTAATATGGTAATAGTATGTGGAAATAAAATATACAGTGAGATAAAGGACAGTAAGGATGTATTATTCATACTTCTAGCAGGGACTACAGAAATATCAAAGATACCTGGAATATCTGCGGCAGGGGAGACACCTGAATTGACTGCACTGACCCCGGTGTTGGATTCCGAGATAATATGGTCTGGAAAATGCATAAGCTATGATGTTGTTCCCATGACAGATAATGGAATACCAACACCATCAATCATTACAAGGGCTGCGATTGAAATCTCTGGGATTGAAACGCTCATTGTGGATGCCGGTATGGTAGAGGACCCTAAAATTCCATTTATCAAAACAGGTCTCGGCACTGCATTGAACGGTTCTGAACAAACCGCTCTTCCGGAGTATGATAGGGCACTGGAATTCGGGAAATACATAGGAAATTTAATTGACGGGAGATACAAGCATATATTCATTGCAGAGAGTGTTCCGGGAGGCACAACAACGGCGTATGCCGTGCTTTCATCACTAGGCATTATGGATATGACAAGCAGCTCCATGAAAGATTCTCCAGATAATATTAAGAAGGAACTGGCCCAGAAGGCATTAAAAAGAATTGGTAAAAGAGCAACAGTACCGGAAAAAATCATGGAAACCGGTGATTATATGATGCCACTGGCACTGGGAATTAGCAGTGCAGTTAAAAATTCTAACATATTCTTTTCAGGCGGTACCCAGATGGCAACAGTATTCTATCTTGACAAGTTAATTAATAATGGAAAAAACAGGTATGTGTTCACAACGAGATATATCATGAATGATAAAAAAGACCTAATGGAGAAGCTTGCAGGATCAAATATAATTTATGCAAACACGGATTTCACTGGAATGAGGGGTTTAGAATATTATGAGGAGGGCTATGTTAAGGAAGGCACTGGCTTCGGTGCAGCCTTTGGAATTGCGTCAATTCTAGGAAATAGTAACGATGCAATTTATAAGAGTATTGGAAATGTTTATAACAGGCTTGCTGCAAGACCTGAATCGTAAAACATATTCAACAATTATATTCCTTCTTATCTGATATTATCGATAATATTTGTAAAGGCTTCCATGGACATTGACATTACCCTTGATAGGAATGGTCTTTTCGGGGTAAGATTTTTTACAGGATCCGCAAGGGTTTTTTCCTTGAGCTGGTCAAGAACATTATCAATGTTTCCTATGCCATCGATTAGGCCATTTTCCTTTGCCTGTTCGGCTGAGAAAACCAGTCCAGTGGCTATATCATCCATCTTTTCATCCGTAAAATTCCGTCTCTTTTTCACTTCTTCCCTGAATGCAAGGTAAATATCATTCATTATTCCTGTATAAATTTTATTCTCTTCATCTGTCATGTTTCTGAATGGAGAATTCATATCCTTATATTTTCCAATCTTATTGATCCTCATTTTGATGCCTATATTTTCAAGAAATTCCGAGAAATCCGGGGACATGCTTATAACTCCTATGGATCCTACAATGGAGGTGCGCATGGCAAATATTTTTTCGGCGGAGCATGCAAGCCAGTATGCACCTGATGCTCCAACTCCCTCTATCAGTGCGTATACAGGTTTCTTTTCAGATATTTTTGATAGCTGGTTGTATAGAATTTCAGTTGAATTTGCATCGCCTCCACCGGAGTTTATTACAAGCAAAAGACCCTTTACTTTATTCTTCTTTTCGATATATTTCAGTGCAGGCATATATGAATTCAGCATTCCTCTGTTGATGGTACCATTCAGATTTAAAATGGCTGTGTACATATATTAATATGCATAATCATCTATTTAAATTATTGTTAAGATTCTTGTTATAATTATCCAGTGCCTCTACTGGATCTGGCGATGAGTATATTGACCTGCCGATAATTACATAGTCTGCTCCCAGCATTATGGCACTGACAATATCACCGCCCTGGGCGCCAACTCCTGGGGATATAATCTTCATGCCATCAGAATGTTCCTTCACCTGTTTGAGATAGTAAGGACGGTTTCCAGGCGCAACAAGCCCGTAGACACCGGCTTCGCGTGAAGTTTTTATCAGCTCTTCGGTGATGCTGTCGATATACGATTCCTGTGACATGGAAACAACTGAAAA
>JAKAAU010000003.1:5087-18013 GCA_021802165.1 Thermoplasmata archaeon | reverse complement strand
TGGACAATAGGGATATCAAAATATACCATACAGGGGATACCACATACTTTAAAGACATGGAACTTATAGGAAAATTGCATGAACCTGATGTTGCCATGCTGCCCATAGGTGGCCATTACACAATGGACGTTGATGGGGCGGTAGAGGCAATCAAACTTCTGGGAGTAAGGAAAGCAATACCGATGCATTATAATACATTTCCCCCAATCCAGGCGGATGCCATGGAATTCAAAAGAAAAGTAGCATCAGCTGGCACAGAAGTTATAATACCTGAGATTGGTGAAAGTTTTCCATTATAATTTATATTTATTTATTTTCAGATATTTTCAATTTTCTTATAAGCGTGCCTGTTGAATAAAAACATTCTGAATAATTGAAATTGCTTCCTCCTGCAAGGGATACCGGGTCAATGGTGTAACCCAGGAATAGTTTATCCTTAATTTTTTCATGCTGCCTGAATATAAAATAATATATAGAATTTCTCAGAATGGATTCAGCATAACTGTTAAAATAATAGTCATTGACGTTCTGGGTAACGGTGATCAGTGATATTTTATTATGCCTACCGTTTCTTGCAAGCATATCGATCATTTCAGCATTTTTCGTTTCCTTAATAAAAAGATGGCTTTCATCTATAACCACTATTTTATTGCCATCCCTGTTCTCAGCCAGAGAAATGGTTAAACTGAGGGCAAGTCTGAAAAAAAGTTCCCTGAAACGGGTGTCGCCATAATCAAAGCGAAACACACATCTGCTTCCATAAACTTTAACAGGTATCTTGAACAATTTTCTGGTCAAAAAATTTTCATTAACTGATCCACCCTTGTCATATTTCATAATTTCTGAAATAAGTTCACTGAAAATAATATTATTATGGCTTTTCTCAAGGGTCTCCATCATTTGTCTGATTTTGCCCGGAGGTATTTCACTGATATTTCCCATTATCTCAGGAATAATATTCCTGATTAATCCAGCACCAATTGTAAAATCTGGATATTCTCCAGATCCCAGTTCTATAATCTGGTTACCGCTATATTCCTTCAGTGGATCTATAATAAATACCGATGAGGAATCCCTGAACTTATCGAGTAACATATCTGTAAAGTATGATTTTCCGGACCCTGTTTCGCCTGTTATAGCAACATTATAGGATGATCCATGGAACAGATTTAAGTAGGCTTTTTTACCGGTTATTAAATTAATACCCAGAGGTTCCCCAGAATTACGTGGCATGGTAGTGAAACCACATGGAAAAATGGAGGAAATAGCCTCCGGATCCATCATATATTTTTTACTCTGAGTTGCGGTTTCCAAAGGATTAAAGGATGCCCTATTGAAAAAATGGAATCCCCTCATTTTAAAACCTGTGGATTCCATGGTTTTTCTGAACCTATCACTGTATTCCCTTAGATGTGCCGGGTGTTCTGATAAAACCGAGAAACGCATAAATACATTACAAAGTTTATCCTGCTTTCCCAGATATTCTAGCGAGGAGATCTGCTTCTTTAGAAGAGAGGCAAAGTGCCCGGACTTTGTGTATGATAATTCTGCCTTTCTGGAGGCCATCAACCTCCTAAGAAAAATATCTTTTTCTCTGATGGGCTCCAGTTCCATATTTAACTCGATCACGAACCCGAGCCTTTCGATGATGGACTGGTAAAGAAAATCTGAAGAATACTCTGTGTCCAAAACATCAAAATATGTTCCATATAATTCATCTTTTTTAAAGTAATTTGAATTTGTACTTACCCTGTTATAAAACAGAGATGAAATCAAATTTTCATCATCCACTAACCACGCTTTCGATGAACTTCCGGATGTAAAAGATGGAATATTCTCCCTTATAATATCAACTGCATGGTTAAAACTGCTCCTGTTTGATTTCAGAAGTATAAATGTTCTATAGTAGAAGGCATCTCCGATTTTTTCTGCCTTTGTTTGTACAGTTACATTGCATGTAATTTTATCAAGCATCCGGGCTATTGTCATCATCTGTATTCCCTTTGCACTGTCAGTGTACAATTCTTTATTTTCTATCTCTAGTACAGTGAAAATAAATTTGCCAGAAATACCGTATAATTCACCATTTCTGACAAATTTTAAATCAGATTCTGAACTTTTAAAGTATAGTTTCCTCAACGAATATATATTTCCTGGTTCGAACTTCAGCATTGCCATAATAATGAAATATACAATTCCTGTTATTATTGCAGCAGGCAAGTACTCAGTTGATGTAATCGCTACAATAGATATACCTGCTATAATTATTATAAATTTATCCAGCGATATATTGTAAATATAGGATTTGAAATTATATACATTGACAGGAATCTTAATTTATCTCACCCTTACTGTTCACTATTTCAGGTATCAGTTCCTCTGCTAAATTTGGTAAAGACATAATACTATCCGAATCCCCGCTCAATATGTTTTCAGGGCTAAATCCTCCCATGTTTGATGATATATCAGACATTATTGCGTCAGATTCAAGAAAATTAAAACTGCCCTGGAAATATCTGTATATTTCTGTAACAAAAAACAGTGGTGCAGTTGCTGCCACATATATTAAGCCTATATCAAGGAATGGATTGTTAAACATGCCCAGTAAATATAGTATAATTATGGAAAAGAATGGAAAGAAAGAAATTTCAAAAAATATTCTGTAAAATTTAAACACGTGTTTTTCACTTCCAGGAAATATAAAAAGTATTGAAGCTACAGGAATGAAAAGGATAAAGAAAAATATGAGTGCCTGCCTTATTATCATGACACCGAATAGAAGAATTATGGCAAGCATATATGAGCCATTGAGCAGTACTGCTATGATCTGATTATCCGGGGAAAGCCCGGATATACCAATAGTATACCAGTCAGGTTTCAAAGTGTAAATGCTATTATAAAACACAAGGGATATTTTTAAAAATAGGATGGATATCTTATAGGATTCAAAAAATAGGACAGATGAAATCATTATTTTTATTACAAGTCTTGTAGCCGGATAAGGTTTGATGAAAGAGTTATAAGCCAGTGTAGTAACAGCAGATAATAAAATGACTGTGACAATAATATCCGAATAAATGCTGTTGAACAGGTAATTGTAGAATGATAGAAACGCAGGGTTAGCATTTATAAATTCTGTGTAAGAATATTTGGGATTCAGACCATAGTTTACAGTTAGATGCCAGAGCAATATTACCGATGACCTTGCAATTTTAGTAAATACCTTTATAATTTCTCCAAAAATAGACCCATAATTCATAGTTTCCCTGTTACAACATAGTTAAACACTGTGAATAAAACGCCACTGACTGCAAGAATATATATCACTGTTCCGATGGTTGCGTTTTTTAATTTTTCCCTGGCCATATATTTTTTATTTTCATCAGTACTGAAAAAACTCAGGGCAACCGGAATCCATAAAATTGTAATCAATATGGCAGATACTGATATGGCTATATCATCTATCCTGCCCAGCATTGCATTTATCGACGCTACCGCATATTCAATTAACATTTTTGGTAATGGAAAAAACACTATAAAATATTAATTATATTGAGGCATTAATAATATATTTTTTAAATAATAAATTCAGAACAGTTTTTTCTGCCTGTCGGCAAGCATTTTCGCATTATCGGGTAATCCAAGTTCACTCCTTATATACTTCATAGTTGCTGGTGAGAAACCTTCATAATGGTTGTTAGCGTAAATAAAAGCAGTTTTTATTCCAGAACTGGTTTTTATAATATTGCCTACCCAGTTTCTGATCTCTTCATGTCTGTTGATTCTAATTTCACCCAGTTGATTCTTATTTAGTTCCTTATTTCCCAGAAAACGAATGTATAGGTTTTCCGTGGTTTTTATCAACGGTGGTCTTATATAATCAAGAACGGGCCATGCCATTGTTATCCCGTATTTTTTCAATAGTGAATACGTTTCATTTCTGAACCAGGAGGTATGTCGGAATTCAATCGCAAATTCAATGCCCTGAGGAAGCATTTCAATAAAACCTTCCATGATTTCAATGTTATAAACAAAATCAGGCGGTAATTGAATAAGTATGATTCCCAGTTTTTCCCTGAGTAATAATATATTTTTAAGGAAAAAATCAAGGTCATTTTCGCACTCTTGTAAACGGTCTTCATGTGTTATTTTTTTCGGCATTTTCGGAGAAAAGATAAAATTATCAGGAACTGAATCATACCATTTATTTACGGTATCTGCACCCTGGGCAGCGTAGAAGGTAGAATCAATTTCCACCGTGTCGAATAATTTTGAGTAAATTTTCAAAAAATTATTTTGTGTATCAGAGAGACCATATACTTTTCCTTTCCAGAAGTCATAACTCCAGCCAGAGCATCCAGTTCTGAATTCCATATATCACTATGTGTGATTATTTAATAAATTTATACTGATACTTTTCTTGACTGTACTTACCATTTTCCGGAGGGTTTCATTACATTTGTATAAAAGGCTATTTTTCTGGATTCAGTTTTACCCGGTTTTCCGTTATGGTTCTCCTCTTCCCTAACAAAAGAAGGCTTTCCGAATACTCTAACCGGCAATGCATCTGGTGCATTGAAATTCATGGCATATTTGCCCTTTATTACCATTACCTCTCTACCCAGTTCCATGAAATCATCTGCTGTGAAATTATGCACGTACCAGTTTTTCCCGGGATAAGGAGGGTCAATGTAAAAGAATGTGTCAGTGGAATCATACTTTTCTATTAATACCCTGAAGTCCATATTTTCGAGTTTCATTTTTCCTATTAAATGAGATGCTTTAATCAGGTTAGATACATTTTTGCGGTAGGTTCCGTATAGTGATTTATCCTTTTTACCATATGTTTCCCCCATACCTCCGAAACCAGCATTGAAATTGAAGAAAATTGAAAATGCTTTTTCAACTTCTGGTGCTTCATTATCCATTACAATTCTGCCATCATAGTAATCAAAAAATAATTGTCTATCCATAGCAAGTGCGTTAGCAGCCCTATAGAAGGAGGGAAAGTGAGTTTTCAGGGCAGTGAATAATATGTAAAGGTCTCTGTTCAGATCATTGTAAACTATGTTCCTGGAATGGATATTTAATGCAACGGATCCAGATCCTCCAAAAACATCAACGAATACATTGCATCCGGACTGATCGTATATTCTCTGGATATCTTCCACTACACTCGTTTTTGATCCAGGATATTTCATTATTCTCAGCATAATTACCGGTAAAACTGTATGCTTTATTATTATATAAGAAATAAAGTATCTCATGTTTAAAGAACTAAAATTCTAACAATAAAAATGTAAATTTCCCCTAGATGGTAGTAGAAGCATATTCTTATGATCTTACTAGTGTTCCCGCAAAGATATAAATATTGATAATAGATGGCCTTTTTATGTTTCTACCTGTTCTGAACAGTACATACGCCTGGCGTACACAGGATCCTGAATATGACTGGGAAATGGTAGGACACTTACTTTCAAAGGATGGAGAAATTATTCTTGTGGATCCGCCCTATGTGCATGGACTTGAAAAGGCATTGCCCTTAATCGGGAAGCCTGAAGCAATAGTACTTACAACTGCTAACCATACAAGAGGTTCAAGATATATATCATACAAACTTCAAATACCTATATATGCCCCTTTGCAGGCTGACTCATTTTCCGTTTCCCCGAAAAAGATGTATGAAGACAAAGGTATAAATAACTACAAAATTTATGAAGAAGGGTCTCTTTTATGGTTGAAGACTAAGAGAGTTACAGTATGGAGGAATGACGGTGATAAGATACCATATCTTGATGAAATGATTCTCATTGATGAAAACAGGTCTGTAATAACTGGAGATATTGCAATGGGTTCTTATTCCGGAGAATTACTTACTATAAATGAGGGTTTTACCGACTCTCCGGATGTTAATTTAGTCTCCCGTTCCCGTAATGTAATAATAGATAGTTTCAGCGGATTGCATCTGGATAACCTTCTTTCATCTCACGGATACGACATCATAGGCAATTTAAACGCCAAAATTTCATGAAATATTGTACGGTTTCCATAAAAATAAACTTACATTTTTAGTATGTTCCATATTTTTATATACTCAAAACCCTTTAATTATTATGGATGATTCATATTCATATATATCGAACATTTATGGAAAGAACCATTATGATATAGACTTTCCTTTCAGGGAGATAGCGGAATTTTACGCAGGAGAAAGCCTGAATCTTTCTTCTCTTGGTGCCTATGCGGGAAAACAGCTCTATGAAATCACTGATTATATAGACAAAATATCCCCTCCTGTACTGAAGATGTGGGGAATTGACGGCAAAAGGATAGATAGTGTTCTGATAAATCCGGTAGAAAAGCATGCACTTGAGAGGCTCATTAAAGAATTCGGAATAAATAGACCGTATTTCCAGGGAAAATCTATCATGGAACATTATGCCATGGGCTATCTTGTTGCAGACCCAGGCATATACTGCATAATAACACTTACACATCAGACAGCATATGCATTGCATAAATATGCCCCTGATAGCTTCAGGGACTATGTTTCCGGATTAATTGGGAACTCCAATAATTTATTACTTGGTGCAACATGGTTTACTGAAATACAGGGTGGAAGTGATCTGGGTGCCAATCAAACAGTGGCAGAACCCGGAAATAATTTATGGTATCTTAAGGGCGATAAATATTTTGCCAGCAATGCAGGCCTGGCAGATGTATCGCTAACATCGGCCTTTCATGGCAATAACCTTGGTGCCAAAGGCTTATCACTTTTTGTTCTTCCCCGGAAAAATAGTGAGGGCAATTTAAACTACAGGGTTAGGAGGCTCAAGGAGAAGAGTGCAACAAAAAGTGTGCCATCAGGAGAGGTAGAACTGGAAAATTCAGAGGCACAGATGCTTGGTGATGCAGGAAAGGCAATTTATTATATCACCGAGGACCTCATGGTCTCACGGCTGGATAACGCTGCAGCTGCATGTGGAATAGCAAGAAAGGCATACCTGGAAGCCTATTACTATTCAATGAAAAGGAAAACTTTTGGATCATTACTTCTAGAACACCCCGGAATAAAAAGGGACTTGCTGGATATGGAAATACTTCTAGAGGGTTCTGTTGCACTGACGTTTAAAACCATAGACCTTTTCAATAAATCAATAAAAACAAAACCACCATACGATGATGATTACAATTATACCAGATTGATGACCCATATAGTGAAAAATATTACAGCTGAATCTTCATCCATAATTACCCAGATGGCTACAGAACTTCATGGCGGAATTGGCTTTTTGTCCGAGTTTCCCATAGAACGCTGGCACAGGGAGGCACTGATAACCCCAATATGGGAAGGTGCAAGCAATATACAGGCTCTGGACATGTTAGAAGCCATCATGAAGAAAAAAGCACACATCAAAATGCTGCTTGACTTCCAGGATATAATTTCAAAGATAAGTGATGGAAGGGAGATAGCAGATTCCTGCTACATGCTTCTCAGTGATAGTATAGACAAAATTCTGTCAATGGATAATAGCCATGCCCAGTTCCATGCAAAATATTTAATGGGTATAATGGGGCATTCAATAGCAGCTATTCTGCTTCTCCATATAGGAAACGAAACAGGAAACAAGGATTTTATAGAAGCGGGTAAACTATACTTTCAGAAATATGTTAAAAAGGAGGATTACGATAAGGATGCCCTTGAAACGGCTGAATCACTGATTCATGTTGAAAGGCAGGAAAGGAGCCTGAAAAATTAGGTGGTAAAATGGGTGAAGGATTTAATGTAATAAAGATTTTGAGACGGGCATCTGTTCTATTCCCTGGAAATAAAGTAATAGCTGAAAAAACACTAACATACCGGGAACTATATGAGAATGTTTCTAAAATATCCACATCCATGAATAAAATGGGAATTTCAAAGGGAACTGTGTTTGCTGTTGCAGATTATAATTCCATGGAATTCATGGAACTTCTCTTTGCAGCCAGTATGACCGGGTCAATAGTATATCCGGTCAATATCAAACTTCCATGGAATATGGCTATGGAAACTGTAAGGGAATCAGGTGCGGAATATATGTTTGCATCCGATGATTTTCTCAATGCAGGAATCGGGAAAGAATTCCAGGAAGATCATGTGATATCCCTTGGAAGCAATAATAAGTACACTAAATTTAATGAATTACTGGTGAGCGATATGCACCGTGAGGAAATCACTTCTGGAACAGACAATTATTCCATACTCTTTACCTCTGGAACCACGGGAAAGCCTAAGGAGGTACTGTATACCAATGAAAAGGCAGCTAACGGTGCACTCAGCATACTTTATCAACTGGGTATGTTTCAGTCTCCAGCCTCCCTGAATTACAGTGATACCATTCTCTCACTGATTCCCTTTTATCATATATGGTCATGGGGTTCTGCTTTCCATGCCGCATATCTTGGTGCAAATTACGTAATAACCGGGAAATATAACCCGGAAAATATTCTCTCTAGTATAAAAAAACACAATGTTAAATGGTTAAATGCCGTACCAACAATGGTTTATGATTTGATTTCACACGATACTGATAATCATCTGAACGGGATTAAAATGTTGATAGGGGGATCTCCAATAAGCAGTGGCATAGCCAGAAAACTCAAGGATAAGAATATAAAATTCTCAACTATATACGGTGGAACCGATATGCTTGCAACATCCATATCAATTGGAAAGGAAAGCGATATAGAATCATTGCGTTCTGTGACACATCCGGTTCCCATGGTCAGTGCATCTGTAAGGGATGAATCAGGCAAAATACTGGGAAATAATGTTATTGGGGAACTGTGGATTAATGCACCATGGCTTCCCGGTAAATACCTTAATCGAAAGGACGAAGGGGAATATGAGGACGGATGGTTTAAGACAGGTGATGTGGGGCTTATAACAGAAACAGGAGGCATAAAAATACTGGACAGGATTAAAGATGTTGTAAAGAGCGGCGGTGAATGGATACCTACATCTATTCTTGAATCCATAATATCGGAATTTCCAGGAGTAGATATATGTGCTGTAACTGCTATTCCAGATGAAAAATGGGGAGAGAGACCGGTTGCCTGGATTAAAGCCTCGGAAAATATAAATACTGAGAAATTAAAGGAGCATATGAGTTCAAGGGTGCAATCCGGGCACATCAAGAAATGGTGGATTCCAGTTAATTTCATCTTCATTGAAGAGATACCCATGACAAGTGTGGGAAAAATCGATAAAGCAAGTCTTAGGGCCAAAAAATATTAAAATTTTATCTTTATTAGAGGTATTAGCACAATGGATATGGATATAACTGCTACAATAATGAAGGCCATATGGAAATTTCCATAAACAGAGAAAAAGTATCCGATTATGAGGGGTGATATTGTTCCTCCGACCTGGGAACTGAAATTGAGTATGCTACTTGCAGATGCTAGATTATGGTCACCGCCGCTGAAATCAGATGCCATGCCCATGGAAGGTCCAGCATAAAGTCCGTAAAGCATGCCCGAGAGGAATGAGATTCCGAATATTACAGCAACAGGTGCATAGTTAATATATATTATTGTGGCTCCTAAAATTATTACTGGAATTATAGAAACCAGCGATTTTCCATGTTTTATTTTTGAAGATATCCATCCACCTACGGGTGATGTAATTATACCACCTACTGCCGGAATCCAGGCATATAGATATGCATTAGAATATGGTACAATATGATCAAACACTATAAATGTTGTAAAGAGGGTAACGAATCCAATATACAGGAAACCAGCTGAAAATCTTATCATTGCAACGTAAAAAATTCTTTTATTTATTCTGGTACGGATTTTCATTTTCTTTTTTTCAGGCTCCTTCATAAATACAAAATTAATAATCGCAGCAATAACCAGAACTACCAAAATGGAAACATAAAGAAACTTGAAGCTGATATTCAAACCTCTTAAAATAAAATATTCACCAAGTGAAGCACCGATAAAAAACCCGGTTTGATAAATTCCAACAAAAGTGGACCTTCCGGATGCAGGAATCCATTTCTGTATAGTTGATGTATCTGAGACATAAACGGTTGCAGAAAAACAGCCCAGGAAAAACTGAATTATAAAAATTTCCGGATATGAATTCTTTCCAAAATAAAAAAAGGAAAAAACTATTATCATCAAAAGAAACGATAATTTAGCAACCCTGGCCACTCCTATACGGTCAGCGATTATCCCTGACGGAATCTGGAACACTGTGTATCCAATCCAGTAAGAAGTTATGAAAAGTGAGGCCATGTAAACCGATATGTTTAATGATGTAACAAGGAGAGGTATCAATACTGGTATAAAAAATCTCAGTGTAGAATTCATAGAAAACGAGAAAATCGAACTTCCCAGTATATACGTAAAACGGTTTATCCTTGCATTTTCAATATTTTCCCGCATTTAGAAGTTAAGTGTGAAATACCATTAATAATTTATCAATGAAATATATATCACAAAAGAAGGGTCCATGTAATTATTTCATGGAGTATATATCCACTGAGAATAATTAATTACCTCTCATGCCATAAACCACTATGAATTCTATTGAAAAAATTACCGTACCCATAGAGATTAGGGCACTCAAAACAGCCAATATATATCATGTTTCAGGTAATGCAAATTATATTGTTGATACAGGAATGTCTGAAAATAGTTACAGAGAATTAAAAAATGGCGTGGAACTGGATAAAATAGACTTCTGTATCATAACCCATTTACATATAGATCATATAGGAGGTGCACTTTATCTTACAAAAAATCACAGAATTCCTGTGTATATCTCAGAAAATGATTACAATGCAATTAAATACATAACTGATAATAAGGATGAATATTTCAGGGATTATAGGACTCTGATGATCTCAAATGGTGTTCCCGAGGGTCTATTTAATAAAATTCTGGAGGGAAATCCCATTATTAAATTTATAAATTATTATTCTGCGCTGGATTTGAATATAATCAGAGATTTTAACCTCAAAGATACCGAAATTATAGATGTGCCCGGGCATTCTCCAGGATCCGTAGCCATATATCTTAAGGATATTCAGGCGATGATTACCGGGGACCATGTACTGAAAAATATATCCCCTAATATTAGCGTGTACAGCAATGGTGTGGATTATCTCGGTATGTACATTGAAAGCCTCAAAAAGATTCAGAAATATGTAGTTAAAACAGGTTATCCGGGGCACAGAGACAATATTGATGATTTTTCCGGGAGAATAGATGAAATTATACAGCATCATCAGAGAAGAATAGAAGCAATGAAATCGCATCTTTCTAATTGGATAACGGCATTTGAACTAGCATCAACTATTGAGTGGAGCAAGAATCGCAAATTAATGGATATGAACTACATGGAGCAAAACTTCGCAGTAATGGAAACCATAGCACATTTAAAGTATATGGAAAACAATGGAATTATCGAAAATAGATATATAAATAACGTATATATGTATAAAATTACGGAATGATATAAATTTTAGAATTTATTCGTTTTAATTATTAAAAATGTAGCGTATTATACATAACAAATTTCATAGATATGACTAATCAGTAAGGAAAATATTTTTATTTATCTATTATATCCTGATTTGATAAATATGGATGATATAGTGAAAATTGCAAAAATGAAACCAGATGAAAGAGAAAAAGCCATGCAGAAGTTATTTGCAGAAATGTTCAAGGAGAACGATGCCAGTAAGGTAAAGGCTATGAGAGATTTAATAACAGAAATGAATAAAACCGATGATGAGACATATATCGGTCTCTGCATGACAAACATGGGAATTGCATCAGGCTTTAGTGATGAACAGTTGAAGGGCTTTGTGGCACTACGTATGCAGGCTAATTCCGAACTCCCACCGGACTTACAGAAAAGAGATATGAAAATGATGCAGAGTGCCATGCAGAGAATGCCGCAAGAATCAATTCAGAAAATATCTAAATTTATGTGATCATAAATTTATTATTTTATTGCGAAAATTTTGTTCAATATAAAGTTAAATTTTAAGTTCTTGACTTTTTTACAAAATATTTAAATTAAATTGATAACTACTCTCTTATTCCAGTTAAAGGGAATATGGGATTTTTAGATCCCGCTGCAGTGACCCGACTGCGAGAAGTGATTAGATGAATGAGCAATCGGAAGATAGAAAACGTACTTTTATTTTAATCAGTGTATTAATCGGAATGCTGATGTCTGCAATAGACACAACAATAGTGCTTCTGGCACTGCCAACAATGACGGTGGATTTAAAGGCACCATTTCTGGATACCATATGGGTAATCCTCGTATATCTTCTGGTGCTCGCCACTTTAACAACACAGATGGGGAAACTGGGAGATATTTTCGGACGAGGAAGAATTTTCAATGCAGGATTCATAGTATTTATAGTGGGTTCTGGAATGGCCGGTGCATCTCCAAATGTGGATTTTCTTATTCTATCAAGAATCGTGCAGGGTTTCGGTGCAGTACTTCTTCAGGCAAACAGCAATGCAATCATAGCAGACTACTTTACTGCCGGCGAAAGGGGCAGAGCCTTCGGAATTACCAGTATGGGATGGAGCATAGGCGGAGTTTTAGGAATAATTCTTGGCGGCGTTATTACTACTTTCATAGGATGGAGGTACATATTTTACATAAATGTGCCCATAGGCTTAATAGGATTTTACATGGCTGAAAAGTATATCAAAGACAACAGAAAATCCACAGTAAAAATAGATTACACCGGCACAGCACTCATAATTGCTATACTGGGATTAATATCATACGGTGCTGTGGAGGTTGCTTCTCTGGGTGCCAATTTAACAAATATCTCTATGGTCATAGCGGGACTTATAATTCTAATCCCATTCGCCATTATAGAAAAAAGGTCTAAAAGCCCTGT